>JBKBSR010000103.1:0-9508 GCA_046291055.1 Roseococcus sp. | reverse complement strand
CCCCCACTGCCACTACGCCGAGGTCCCCTGCCACCACCACCGCCACTTGAGACAGGGCGTGCCCACAGGTTGCAATCCTGTGAACAATAAGGTACTCTTGGGAGACGATGACCAATATGAATTGAATAAAGATGCTGTTGATTGTTGAAGAGAGAGAAAAGAAGCCAATGCATCGTCTAACTGGGTCGCTTCCTGTCCCCGTCGAGCCGCGTGTTGATCTCCATCTTGGTCGCGTGGGTTCTTGGTCGTGCGGCGGGTACGAATCCCGCCCTGAGCAGTCGCAACCGAAAGTCGGTCCGTAACACCTTACCAAAAGAACCCACACCGCCCACTCCTCCGGAACCATGGATGGTGATTGAGAGGTCGCCATTCTCAACACACAACAACAACCCAACAAAAAATAAATGGAGTAGGTGTGGTGTGTGTGTGGGTGGGGGGGGTTGGAGGGGGCGGTTGTGGTGGCGTAGGGGTTGTTCTTTCCTCCCCCCCCTCCCCCCCCTCCCCCCCCCCCGCGCCCGCCGCTGGCGCGCTCGGGGGCGGGAATGGCCCGCCCGCTGCCCGCGCGGCCCGTGATGGCCCGGGCCGGGGGCGGCCAGGCCATCGGCCTCTCGGCCATGCCGCTCGGCGCGCCGGTGGGGCTGGCGGCGCCGGCCTTCATGGCGCTGCCTCTCGCCGCCGCGGCCGCGGTGGCGGCAGGCTCCCTGCCCGGCGGCGGGGGCGGGGCCACCGCGCCGGCGCGCACGCGCTGAGGCCGCAGGCCCTCAGCCCCGCAGCCGCTTCAGGATCTCGGGCAGCAGCGCGGCGTCGCCCACCGCCACCACATCGCCCGCGCTGGCCAGGGTGAGGGGCTGCCCCTCCCAGTCCGTCATGCGCCCGCCCGCGCCTTCGATGACCGGCACCAGCGCCGCCCAGTCCCAGGGTTTGAGGGTGGATTCCACCACCGCATCCACCAGCCCCAGTGC
Source organism: Roseococcus sp. (assembly GCA_046291055.1). Taxonomy (GTDB): domain Bacteria; phylum Pseudomonadota; class Alphaproteobacteria; order Acetobacterales; family Acetobacteraceae; genus Roseococcus. Next base: position 8,546 of record JBKBSR010000103.1, on the reverse strand, counting down.
GATCAGCCCATAGGCGTAGCAGTCGCCTCCCCAGGAGACGCGCCGCGCGGCGCGCCGCACCCGCTCGAAGCGCGCCATCCGCGCCGCATCGAAGATGTCGGGAGAGGTGACGGCGAGTTCCGCCTCCTCGAGCCGCGTGCAGGGCCGCACCCGCGCCTCTCCGCCGAGCGGCGAGGTGAAGCGCGTGCCCCACCCCGCCACGCCGAGCCAGCGCTCGCCCGTCACCGGCTGCTCGATCAGCCCCAGCACCGGCACGCCCCGGTGCAGCAGCCCGATCAGCGTGCCGAAGAGCGGCCGGCCGGTGAGGAAGGCGCGCGTGCCGTCGATGGGATCGAGCACCCAGAGCCATTCGGCCTCGCCGCGCTCGGTGCCGTATTCCTCGCCCATGATGCCATGGCCGGGGAAGCGCTCGGCGAGGAAGGCGCGCAGCGCGCGCTCGGCGGCGCGATCGGCCTCGGTCACCGGCGAGGCGTCGCCCTTGGCCTCGACGAGCAAGGGGGAACGGAACAGGGGGCGGATGGCCGCGCCGGCCAGTTCCGCCGCCGCCTCCGCCGCCGCGACGAACTCGGCCGGAACGCGGGTCTGGCCCGCGGCCGTCACGCCAGCCCTGCCCGCGTCAGGGCAGCGGAACCGGGTTGGGCGAGTTGGAGCGCAGGAACATGATGATGTCCGCGCGCTGCTGCGCGCTGCCCACGCCGGCGAAGGCCATGCGCGTGCCGGGCATGGCGCGGGCGGGGGCGGCGAGGAAGGCGTTGAGCGCCTCGTAATCCCAGGGCTTGTCGGCCAGCGCGCGGTTCGCGGCGCTGTAGTTGAAGCCGGCCACCTGGGCGTGCCCCTTGCCCACGATGTTCCAGAGATTGGGCCCGACGGCGTTGCGCCCGCCCTCGTTGAAGCTGTGGCAGGAGGCGCAGAGCCGCTGGGCGAGCTGCCGGCCGTTGTCGACGCTCGCATTGGCCAGCAGCGGCGCGATGGGCTCGATCGCGGGGGCGGCGGGGGCGGCCGCCGCGGCGGGGGCGGCCGCCTGCTGCGGCGCCGCGCCGAGGCTGATCGCCGGCTGGGAGAGTTTCTTGGGGTGGATCAGCACCTCGGCGAAGATGCCCGCACCCATGAAGGCGATGCCCGCCGTGAGAACGGAGGCGGCGATCTTGTTGAACTCCAGGCTCATGCCGGGCGCACCCTTCCTCGACCTTGCATGCTCACGACCTGGCGCCGCGGCCCTTTGCGCCGAGCCCGGCCCTGATCTATGCGTGGGCCCTTCCTTACAGGCGGCATGACGCCGCATCAACCGCCCGGACGCCGCTTTCCTCCCATGAATCCGATCATCGTGATCCCGGCCCGCATGGCGGCGACGCGCCTGCCCGGCAAGCCGCTCGCGGACATCGGCGGCAAGCCGATGGTGGTGCATGTGCTGGAGCGCGCCGCCCAGGCCGGGGTGGGCCCCGTGGCCGTCGCCGCCGGCGAGCCGGAGATCGTCGCGGCCGTGCAGGCCGCCGGCGGCCGCGCCGTGCTCGTGGCCGAGGATGTGCCGAGCGGCACCGACCGCGTCTTCCGCGCCCTCGCCGCGCTCGACCCCGAAGCGCGGCACGACGTGGTGGTGAACCTGCAGGGCGATGTGCCCACCCTCGCGCCCGAGCTGCTGCGCGCCGTGCTCGAGCCCCTGGCCGAGCCGGCGGTGGACATCGCCACGCTGGTCTGCCCCATCGCCGACGAGGCGGAGGCGAACACCGCCTCCTTCGTGAAGGCCGCCTGCGCCTTCGCCGAGGGGCAGAGCGTGGCCCCCGCCCTCTATTTCAGCCGGAACCCCATCCCCTGGGGCGAGGGGCCGCGCTGGCACCACATCGGCATCTACGCCTTCCGCCGCGCCGCGCTGGCGCGCTTCGTCGCGCTGCCCGAATCGCCGCTGGAGCGGCGCGAGAAGCTCGAGCAGCTCCGCGCGCTGGAGGCGGGGATGCGCATCGCCGCCGCGCGCGTGCCGCACGGCCCCTTCGGCGTGGACACGCCCGCCGACCTCGACCGCGCCCGCCGCCTGATCGGAGCCCCATGACCCAGACCATCGCCTTCCAGGGCGTCCCCGGCGCCTATTCGGACCTCGCCTGCCGGCACGCCTATCCGGGCTGGACCACCCTGCCCTGCCCCTCCTTCGAGGCCGCCATGGCCGCGGTGCGCGAGGGGCGCGCGCAGCTCGCCATGCTGCCCTGCGAGAACTCGCTGGCCGGCCGCGTGCCCGACATCCACCGCCTGCTGCCCGATTCGGGCCTCAGCGTGGTGGGCGAGCATTTCGAGCGGGTGGAGCATTGCCTGCTGGCCCGGCCCGGCGCCTCGCTCGCCACCATCCGCAAGGCGCACAGCCACCCCATGGCGCTGGGCCAGGTGCTGAAGCTGCTCAAGGAGCTGGACCTCAAGCCCGTGATCCAGGCCGACACGGCCGGCGCGGCGGAAATGGTCGCGCGCGAGGGCACGAGCGAGGACGCGGCCATCGCCAGCGAGCTCGCCGCCGAGGTCTATGGGCTGCAGATCCTGCGCCGCAACGTGGAGGACGCGGCCCACAACACCACGCGCTTCTACGTGATGGCGCGCGAGCGCCGCATGCCCCCCGTCGGCACGCCGCACACCGTCACCACCTTCGTCTTCCGCGTGCGGAACATGCCGGCCGCGCTCTACAAGGCGCTGGGGGGCTTCGCCACCAACGGCGTGAACATGACGAAGCTCGAGAGCTACATGATCGACGGGGCCTTCACCGCCACGCAGTTCCTCTGCGACGTGGACGGCCACCCCGACGACCCGCCGCTGTTCCGCGCGCTGGAGGAGCTGCGCTTCTTCTCGCGCGAGGTGAAGGTGCTGGGCAGCTACCCGGCCCATCCCTGGCGCATCGCGCACGAGGGGCGCTGAGCGCCCCTCGCGGCGCCGTCAGGCCAGATGCGCGGCGGGGCCGAGCAGCGCCTCGCGCATCCGCGCCTGCAGGATCGCGCCCTCGCGCGGCGGCAGCACCAGCGGCAGGTTCGCCGCGTCCACCTTCGCCACGGCGAAGAAGGGCCCCGCCATGGCGCGCGTCGCCGCCACCAGCGCGGGCACCTCCTCGGGCGCGGTGACGCGCATGGTGGCGCGGATCCCCGCCCCCTCGGCCATGGTCACGAGATCGGTGCCGTGGGCGGTAGCGGTCTGCTGCATGCCCGTCTCTCCGTAATGCTCGTTGTCCTGCACCACGATGGCGAGGTTGGCCGGCGCCTGCTGCGCGATGCTGGCCAGGCTGCCCACCCCCATCAGCATCTCGCCATCGCCGGTGATCACCAGCACCGGCCGCGCGGGCTGGGCGAGGGCGAGGCCAAGGCCGATCATCGCCGCGCCGCCCATCCCGCCCCAGAGGGGGAAGTTGCAGGGGTGGTCGCCCACCGCCGTGATGTCCCAGGCGGGCGCGCCGAGCCCCGCCACCACCAGCAGATCGCCGCGATCGGCGAGCAGGGCGCGCACCAGTTCGCGCCGGTCGAGCTTTCCGGAAGCCGCGCGCATCTCAGTCCTTCCCGAAGGTCTTGGCGCCCAGCACGCGCTGGCCGATCAGCGTCGCGGCGGGGCGGTAGGTGTGGAAGGCGAGCTTCAGCGTCGCCTCCACCGTGGGCTCCACATCCTCGGGGCGGTCGGCGCGGTGCACCAGCGTGCCCATCGCCTCCAGCACCGTCCGGGTGGCCTGGCCCATGGGCACCTGGGCCGGGTTGAACTCGCCGAAATCGCCGCGCATCGTCACGATCATCGGCATCGGGCAGCGATGGATCGTCGCCAGCGAGAGCATGTTGACGCAGTTCCCCACGCCGGAGGACTGCATGAGCAGCACGCCCCGCTGCCCGCCGAGCCAGGCGCCCTGCATCAGCGCGATCCCCTCCTCCTCGGTGGTCAGCGTCACCACGCGCAGGTCGTTGTCCGCCAGGCAGCGGCGGATCAGCCGCGCATGCCCCGCATCGGGCACCAGGGCCACCTGGCGGATTGAATGGCGCTTGAGCAGCGCGTAGATGCGGTCTGGCCAATCGGCCGCGGCATCGGGCGCGGTTTCCATCGCCTGGCGATCCATGGACATCCTCCGGTCGCGGGGGAGCATCCGTCCGGTCCCGGCGTCTGTCCAGCGGGGGCGCATGGCTTTCCGGCACAGCATCGCGGGCACCAGCCATGTGTTCGAGGATCTGCGCACGCTGCTGGCGCGCGCGACCCCCTTCCGCTCGGGCGACGCCCTGGCCGGCGTGGCGGCCTCGAGCGCGGCCGAGCGCGTGGCCGCGCAGCGCGCGCTCGCCGATCTGCCGCTGCGGCATTTCCTGAACGAGGCGGTGATCCCCTACGAGGCGGACGAGGTGACGCGCCTCATCCTCGACGGGCACGACGCGGGGGCCTTCGCGCCCATCGCGCACCTCACCGTGGGCGGCTTCCGCGACTGGCTGCTCGCCGCGCCGCCCGAGGCGCTGCCGCCCATCCGCGCCGGCCTCACGCCCGAGATGGTGGCGGCGGTCTCCAAGATCATGCGCGTGGCCGATCTCGTCAGCGTGGCCGCGAAATGCCGCGTCGTCACGCGCTTCCGCAACACGATCGGGCTCCCGGGCACACTCTCCATCCGCCTGCAGCCCAACCACCCGACGGACGATCCCCGCGGCGTGGCGGCGGCGGTGCTGGACGGGCTGCTGCTCGGCGCGGGCGATGCGGTGATCGGCGTGAACCCGGCGACCGACAGCGTGGAGCAGGTGCGCGCGCTGCTCGAGATGCTGGACGCGGTGCGAACGCGCTTCGACATCCCCACCCAGAGCTGCGTGCTCTGCCACGTCACCACCAGCCTGCGCGCGATGGAGCGCGGCGCGCCGATGGATCTCGTCTTCCAGTCCATCGGCGGCACGGAAGGCGTGAACCGCAGCTTCGGCGTCGATCTCGCCCTGCTGCGCGAGGCGCGCGAGGCGGCGCTCGCGCTGAAGCGCGGCACGCTGGGCGACAACGTGATGTATTTCGAAACGGGCCAGGGCAGCGCGCTCTCCGCCGAGGCGCATCACGGCGTGGACCAGCAGACGCTGGAGGCGCGCGCCTATGCCGTCGCCCGCGCCTTCGACCCGCTGCTGGTCAACAGCGTGGTGGGCTTCATCGGCCCCGAATACCTGTTCGACGGCAAGCAGATCATGCGCGCCGGCCTCGAGGACCATTTCTGCGGCAAGCTGCTCGGCCTGCCGATGGGCGTGGATGTCTGCTACACCAACCACGCCGAGGCCGATCAGGACGACATGGACGCGCTGCTGATCAATCTGGCCGTCGCGGGCGTGACCTACATCATGGGCGTGCCGGGGGCGGACGACGTGATGCTGGCCTACCAGTCCACCAGCTTCCATGACGGGCTGACGGCGCGCGCGCTGCTGGGCAGGACGCCGGCGCCGGAGTTCGCGGCCTGGATGGCGCGCATGGGAATCGGCGAGGGCGAGCGGATTCCCGACCGGCTCTCGCCGGCGCTGATCGGCCTCGCATGAGCCTGACCCGCTGGTCCGACCTCCGCCGCTTCACCCCCGCGCGCGTGGGCCTCGGCCGCGCCGGCACGGGGCTGCCCACGGCGGCGCATCTCGACTTCCAGGAGGCGCACGCCGCGGCGCGCGACGCGGTGTGGTCCGAACTCCGCCCCGAGGCGCTCGGCCTCGACGCCCCCGTGGTGCAGAGCGAGGCGCGCGACCGGCGCGAATACCTGCTGCGCCCCGATCTCGGCCGGCGGCTGCGCGCCGAGGACCGCGCCCGCCTGCCGCGCACGGGCGGGGTGGTGGTGGTGGTGGCCGACGGGCTCTGCGCCGCCGGCGTGCAGGCGCAGGCCGTGCCGCTGCTGCGCGCCTTCGCCGCCCCCTGGCCCGCGGTGGTGGCGCTGCAGGCGCGCGTGGCGCTGGGCGATGCGATCGGCGAGGCCATGGGCGCCGAGGCGGTGGTGGTGATGATCGGCGAGCGGCCGGGCCTCTCCGCGCAGGACAGCGTGGGCCTCTACCTCACCTGGGCGCCGCGCCCGGGCCGCACGGACGCCGAGCGCAACTGCATCAGCAACATCCGGCCCGGTGGGATGAGCCATGCCGAGGCCGCGGGCAAGCTCCACTGGCTGCTGCGGGCCGCGCGCGCGCTCGGCGCCACCGGCGTGGCGCTGAAGGACGAGGCCCCGGCGCTTCCGTCGCTCGAGGGCAGGGGATAGCCTGCCCCGAAACACGGGGAGGAAAGGCCATGTCCATGCTGCGCGTTCTCTGCGCCCTCGCGGCGCTGCTCGCATCGCCCTGGGCGGCGGCGCAGGAGTATCCCACAAGGCCCGTGCAGCTCGTCATCCCCTTCCCGCCCGGCGGCAACACGGACCTGATGGGCCGCGCGCTGCAGGCGGAACTCGCGCGCGCGCTGGGCGGCACGGTGGTGGCGGTGAACCGCGGCGGCGCGGCGGGCGCCATCGGCAATGCGGAGGTGTTCCGCGCGCGGCCGGACGGCTACACCATCGGCCTCTCGCCCAACAACGCCATCACCACCCAGCCGCACCTGCAGAGCACGGCCTACACGGCCGAGGGCTTCCGCTACCTCTGCCTCGTCTATGACAACCCGCAGGTGGTCATCCTCGGCCGCAACGCGCCCTTCCGCGACCTCGCCGGCATGATCGCGCATGCGCGCACGGGGCGCGAGGCGCTGGTCTATGGCGCGCCGGGCCTCGGCAGCACCCAGCACATCCTGATGGCGCAGCTCCTGCGCGCGGCGGGGGTCGGCGGCCTGTTCGTGCCCTACACCGGCGCGGGGCCCATGGCGCAGGCGGCGCTGGCGGGCGACATCATGGCCTTCGTCGAGGCCGCGACCATCCCGGCCTCCACCGGGCTCGGCGTGCTCGCGGTGCTCGATCACCGCCGCATGCCCTCCCTGCCCGATGTGCCGAGCATCGCCGAGCTCGGCATCCCGATGCGCGGCACGACCTATGGCGGGCTGCTCGGGCCCGCCGATCTGCCCGACGCCATCGCCGCCCGGCTGGAGCGCGCCTGCGAGCAGGCGGTCAACAGCGAGGGCTTCCGCAGCGCCGCCGAACGGCTGAACGCCGTGCCCTCCTTCGCCCCCGGCGCCGAGTTCCGCGCGCGCTTCCTGGCCGAGAGCCGGGCGAACCGCGCGCTGCTGGAAGAACTCGGCATCCGCCGCCAGTGACGCTCGCCCCCGACCCCGCGCTGATCGAGGAGGGCTTCCTGCGCGCCTCGGGCCCGGGCGGGCAGAACGTCAACAAGCTGGAGACGGCGGTGCAGCTCCGCTGGCACGCGGCGCGGGACGCGCTGCCCGAGCCGGTGCTGCGCCGCCTCGCCGCGCTGGCCGGGCGGCGGATGACGAAGCAGGGCGTGCTGGTCATCACCGCGCAGCGCCACCGCACGCGCGAGCGCAACCGCGAGGACGCGATGGCCCGTCTGCTCGCCCTGCTGGCCGAGGCCGCCGCCCCGCCGCCCCCGCCGCGCCGCCCGACCAGGCCTGGCCGGGCCGCGCGCGAAAGGCGGCTGGAGGGAAAGGCCGCCCGCGCCGCCACCAAGAAGCTGCGCGGCCGGATCAATCCCGAGTCATGACCTATGCTTCACCATGGGCACATGGGGGGGTGAAGCCCCGCGCGGCATCTGTGCGCCATGCACGCGCTGATCGCCCTGCCCGTCGCCTGGCTGGCAGCCACGCCGGCCCAGGCGGGGGGCGTCGCCCGCATCACGACCGAGAGCGCCGAGTATTGCGAGGAGCTCGCCGCGCGCCTTGCCGGGCTGCCGAAGGCCGAGGATCCGGTGCCCCGGGCGCTCGGCGAGGAGGGCCGGCGGCTTTGCGCCAGCGGCCATGTCCGCACCGGCATCGCCCGGCTGCGCCGCGCCATCCGCGCCGCGCAGGTGCAGAACAAGGGCTAGGCGGCGGCCTGAACCCCGCTTCCGATGCGCGCTGACCTCGCCGTGGCGCTGGCTGGCGCCGCCTGCACGGCGGTGGGCATCGGCCTTGCCCGCTTCGCCTTCGTGCCGCTGTTTCCCGCGCTGGTGGAGGCCGGCTGGGTCACCGGGGCGGAGGCCGGGCTGCTCGGGGCCGCGACGCTGGCCGGCTACATCGCGGGCGCGGTGCTGGCGCAGCCGCTGGGCCGGGCCTTGGGCACGCGCGGCGCGCTGGGCGCGGGCTTCGCGGCGGTGCTCGCCTCGCTGGCGCTGAGCGCAGCGCCGCTCGGCTTCCTCTGGCTGCTCGTCTGGCGGCTGCTCGCCGGGGTGGCGGGCGGGGTTCTGATGTCCCTCGCGGGGCCGGCCGTGCAGCGCGCGGTGCGGCCCGAGTGGCGCGGGCGCGCGGCGGGGGTGGTGGTCTCGGGCGTGGGGACGGGCATCGCGCTGGGGGCGGTGGCCCTGCCGCCGCTGCTGGCGCTCGGCCCGGTGGCGGGCTGGCTCGGCCTCGCGGCGCTGGTGGCGGGACTCTGGGCGCTGGCGGCGCGGCGCCTGCCCGGCGATGCGGGGGGCGGCCCGACGCACGGAAAGCCGCCACCCCCGACCTCGCTGCCGCTCCCCTCCAACACCCCGAGGACGGGGGGGAGGCCACACATG
>JBKBSR010000462.1:0-1907 GCA_046291055.1 Roseococcus sp. | reverse complement strand
CTTCCCCCGCCGCCATCGCCGAGCGCGCCGCCTCCGCGCGCTACGACCGGGTCGAGGGCATCCGCACCGCCCTCGCCGCCGAGGAGAGCGAGGCCCCGGCCGATCTGCTGCGCCTGATGGGGCTGGAGCGCGTGCCCGACGGGCTGCGCCCGCGGCGCGACCGGCACCGCCTGGCCACCACCACCCTGCCCGAGACCGGCGGCGGGCTGCTGGACGAGGAGGCGCTGCCGCAGGTGGCGCTGCTCGGCTCCTCCTACTCCGCCAACGCGAACTTCCATGGCGCGCTGCAGCAGGCGCTGGCCGCGCCGGTCACCGCCATCGCGCAGCAGGGCGGCGGCTTCCATGGCGCGGCCGAGGCCTTCTTCGGCGGCGCCACCTGGCGCGAGAGCCCGCCGCGCCTCATCGTCTGGGAGTTCCCGGAGCGCGTGGTCCACCAGCCCATCACCCCGGCCGAGCGCGCCTTCCTCGACCGCTGGCGGTAGCCGGGCCGGCCCGCCGGCCGCCCGCGTTGCGTCGTTGCGCCGCCTTGGCCTGTGTGTAGCATGCCCCTTGCTGCATAAGGGGAAGGGCTTGCGCGCATGCTCGAGGCCATATCGCTGTCGCAGGGCCGCCAGAGAGGGTCCAGCCGGCGCCACATCCTCCGCGCGGCCATGGCCGGGCTCACCCTGGCCCCGCTCGGCGCGAGGGCCCAACCGGAAAGCGCGATCCGCGGCCGTGACGGCTGGCTCTTCGCCCCCTGGGAACGCCTGGACCGCGTGGACCTGACGAACATCCCGCGGGTCTGCGAGATCATCGGGGAGGCGATGCGGATGATCCGGGCCGCCGGGATCGAGGTGGTTCTCGCGCTCATTCCGTCCAAGGCGATCATCTACCTCGACATGCTGCCGCCAGAGATGACGCCCTCGCGCGAGGCGCTCGGGCGCTACGCGCTCATCCACCGAACCCTGCAGGAGCAGCGGGCCGGCTGGCTGCCCGACCTGCTCTCGCCCATGCTGCAGGCGCGGGCGGCGCGGCCCGACCAGGGCCTCTTCTTCCGTGCGGACACCCACTGGACGGCGGCGGGCGCCGAGCTCTGCGCCGGCGAGGTTGCGCGTTTCATCCGCGCCCAGATCCCGCTGCCGCCTGCGCCAGGGCCTGGAGAGCGGCTTGGCCCGCCGGTGCTGCGGACCCGCAGCCGGGCCGATCTCCTGCCCTTCCTTCCCGCCGTGGAGCGCCGCCAATATCCCCCCGAGGAGTATCTGATCCGCCCCCCCGTTCGAACCGGCAACGCCGGGCTCGTGGCCGAGGACAGGGCGGATGTGATGGCGCTGGGCAGCAGCTTCCTCGCCCCGGAGTTCAACTTCTCGCCCGCTCTCTCGGCCGGTCTTGGCCGGCCCATCGCCCTCGAGTGGCGCGTCGCCAATATCGGCCCCTATGCGACGCTGACGGGCTATCTGGGTTCCCAGCTCTTCCGGCGCCAGGCTCCCCGTCTGCTGGTTATGAGTCTGCTGGAGCAGCCGATGGTGCTGCTCCCGGGAAACCGCGCCGCCTTCCCGGAACACGCGATGAGTGCGGACAGCTTCCTCGAGCGGGTGCGCCAAGCCTTGGCCGCGCGGTGATACCGCCGGCATGTCATGCCGCCCGCATCGCGCGCAGGGTTGGCGTGGCGGCTGCGCGCCGAAGCAGGGGTATACCCGCGGCCGAGCCACCTTCTCACGAGTCAGGAATGGCGGCCGCTGGCATGATGCGCCCGGCATCAGAAAGTGACCTGTGCGTAGGCGCGCGAGGCGATGGCGGTGATGCGCTCGGGCTGATCGGCGAGCCGGTTCCAGGTGTCGCAGCAGGCGTCCAGGATGGCGTCGTAGGCGTCGAAGACACGGTTGCCGAGCTTGTTGGAGCGCAGGAAGGCCCAGATGTTCTCGATTGGG
>JBKBSR010000461.1:0-1908 GCA_046291055.1 Roseococcus sp. | reverse complement strand
TCGGTGAGCGGGACGAAGCCCAGGCGGATGTCCGGGTCGTGCGGCATGGGGCGGCTCCGCCGGGTGGTCCGGCTGCGCGGGCCGCCATTGGTCCGCACGGGGTGCTGCGGGAATCGCCGCGGCGCCACGCCCTTGCGGCGCCGGGGGTCAGGCTCTGCTGACGGTGATCGGATAGGCGAAGGCCGGATCGCTCGCAAGCGGAGAATCGGCCGACGCGCACCAAAAACCGGCAGAGGCGCGGAGGCAAGCCTTCATTTCGAGCTTTCTGACCTGTTTTCGTGCAGGATCGCCTGGGCCACCTGCAGGATTCTCTGGCCGCGGTCCATGGCCCAGCGGCGCATCAGCCGGTAGGCCTCGGGCTCCGACAGGCGGCGGCGCTGCATCAGCGCGCCCTTGGCGCGTTCGATCAGCGTGCGCTCGGCCAGGGTGGCGCGCGTCTCCTCCAGCTCGGCGCGCAGCGCCTGATGGGCGCGGAAGCGCCGGATCGCCACCTCCAGCACCGGGCGCACCCGGGCGGGGGCGAGGCCCTCGACCACATAGGCCGCCACGCCCGCCTCGATCGCGGCCTCGATCTGCTCGGGCTCGCCCCGCGCGGCGAAGACCACCACGGGGCGCGGCTCGTCCCGGTGCAGTGCGCGCATGCTCTCCAGCGCGTCGCGCGAGGGGTCGTCGAGGTCGCAGACGATCACCTCCGCCGCGCTGGCCCGCACCAGCGCGGTCAGGTCGGCCGCCTCCGAGGCGACGGCGACCACCTGGAAGCCGCTCGCCTCCAGCCCGGCGCGCACCGCGGCCGCGCGCTCCTCGTCCTGATCCACCAGCAGGACCCGCAGGGCATCCTCCTCGCGCGATGTCCCGGGCGCCGGCGCTTCCCGGGGGGAAGATGGCGGCGGCCGGGCGCGCTGCAAAGGCGGCGCGCAGGGAGGGGACGGCCCCTTCCGCGCGACTCTGCCCGCAAAGCGGGCGCTGCCTTCCTGCGCTGTTCGCGCGCCCATGCCCGACCGGGGCGCAAGCGCGGCCCGGATCAGCCCGCCTGCGCCTCCAGCAGCGCCAGCAGCCCTTCCAGGATCTGCGCGGGCGTGGGCGGGCAGCCGGGGATCACGAGGTCGGGCATGATCGCCTCCTCCACCCCGCCCAGCACGGCGTAGCTGCCCTTGAACACGCCGCCATCCACCGCGCAGTCTCCGGCGGCGACGACCCAGACGGGCTCGGGCGTGGCGGCGCGGCAGCGCAGCAGCGCCTCGGCCATGTTGCGCGTCAGCGGGCCCGTCACCAGCAGCACATCGGCATGGCGCGGCGAGGCGACGAAGCGCAGCCCGTAGCGCTCCAGGTCATGCGCCACATTGCCCAGCGCATGGCACTCCAGCTCGCAGCCGTTGCAGCTTCCGGCGTCCACATGCCGGATGGCGAGCGAGCGGCCGAGCCGGCGCTGCCCCGCCTCGGCCAGCCGCTCGCGCAGCGCCGCCACCACCTCGGGGCGCGGCGTCACCGGCGGGTCGGTGCGCGGGCGGCCGAGCAGGTTGCGCGCGAGCTTCGGCCAGAGCATCAGAGATCCACCCCGCTGTAGCTGCCGTTGATGCTCTTGTTGATGAGCGGGAAGTCCGCGACGATGTTGCCGATCACGGCGGCCTCCAGCAGCGGCCAGTGCAGCCAGGACGGATCGCGCAGGTAGAGCGCCTCGATCAGCCCGCCATCGTCCAGCGCCACCCAGGCCAGGCAATCGCCGCGGAAACCCTCCACCAGCGCCGCGCCCTCGCCGCCGCGGTTCGCGAAGAATGGGACGGCCTCAAGCCCTGCATGCCCGCGCCAGCCGGCGGCATGTGCTCCATCGCCCACTGCTCCTTGGCGGCTTCGATTTGCCTCAGATTGTGAAAGCATTCGACCGCGATGCGCAGCGCCGCCCGGGCGGTG
>JBKBSR010000102.1:0-9533 GCA_046291055.1 Roseococcus sp. | reverse complement strand
GCGGCTGCGCCGCGCCGAGATCCATCGCGCCGGCGAGGCGCCGCTGGTCATCGCGCGGGAGGCCGAGCCGGAGGCGCCGCTGCGCCTCCTCGCCCCCGACTCCGCCCCCGCGCCGGACCCGCTGGCGCTGGACGAGCTGGGCCGCGCCTTCGAGATGCTGAGCTTCACCGAGGTGCGCCGCGCCGCGCCCGATCTGCCGGGCGAGGCGCTGGGCGAGGCGCGCTTCCACTACACCGACGCGGTGACGCTGACCGCCTGGCCGCGGCTCGAGGAAGGCCGCTTCTGGGTGGTGCTGCGCGCCGAAGGCGGGCCGGAGGCGCAGGCGCTGGACGCGCGGATTCGCGGCTGGGCCTATCAGCTCGGCCAATGGAAGGAGAAGGCCATCATCCCCCGCCTCGCCGACCTGATGCCCGAATGAGCCGCGAATACCCCGACCGCCCCTGGATCGGGATCGGCGTGGTGGTGTTCCGCGGCGAGGAGGTGCTGCTGGTGCGCCGGGGCAAGCCGCCGCGGCTGGGCGCCTGGTCTCTGCCCGGGGGCGCGCAGCGCCTGGGCGAGCGCGCCGAGGAGGCGGCCCGGCGCGAACTGCGCGAGGAGACGGGGGTGGAGGTGGGGCCGCTGCGCCTCGTCGCGGTGGTGGATTCCCTCACCCATGACGAGAAGGGGGCGCTGCGCTTCCACTACACCATCCTGGACTACGCGGCCGAATGGCAGGCGGGCGAGGCGACGCCCGGCGACGATGTCTCGGCGGTGGCCTGGGCGGGGCTGTCGGCGCTTGCGCCCTTCGGCCTGACGCGGGAGGCGGAGGAGGTGATCGCCGCCGCGGCGCGGCGCCGCCACCTGGAGCCCATGTGACGAAGCTTTGAACGAAGGGCGTCAGCGGCATGGCGCCGCCCAGGGTTCGAGCAGAAATAACCGCATCTTTTCAAAGACTCTTCACCGAAGCTTAAGGGTTGCCGCAACGACCGCCCGGCGCAGCATGGATATCGGATGACCGCCGAACCATGCGCACGGGGTCGTCATGAACAGCATCGCCAACCCGCTCTTCACCGTGAATCACGCCGCCACCGCTCGGCCCGCCGGTGCGGCGCGCGGCTCCGAGGTCGTGGCGCTGGACGCCGCCCGCGGCCTCCTGTTCGTGATCGGCGCGGACGGGGTGGATGCGCTGCGGCTGACGGACGGCTCGCTCGCCTTCGCCATCCCGAAGAGCGCCATCCCCGCCCCGGGCGGCGGGGCCCCGCCGGCCTATGGCACGGGCAACTCGGTCGCGGTGCATGGCGACATGCTGGCTGTCGCGCTCAACGGCCCCGCCGCCGGCGCGAACGGCTATGTCGCCCTCTACACCATCGACCCGGGCGGCACGGGCGCGGCCTGGGCCGCCACCTTCGAGGTGGGCGCGGTGCCCGACATGGTGGTGTTCGCCCCCGATGGCGGCCGCCTCCTGGTCGCCATCGAGGGCGAGCCCGTGCCCGACACCTCGGGCAGCACGCCCTACACCGCGAGCTTCCCCGCCGATCCGCCGGGCGGCGTGACGGTGATCGAGCTCGCCGACCCCGATCCGCTGAACTGGACCTCGAGCTTCTTCGGCTTCGGCGCCTTCGACGCGCAGGCCGCCGCCCTGCGCGCGGCGGGTGTGAAGATCAACACCGCCATCCCGGGCAGCGCGGCCTACAACACCGCCCTGCCCTCGCTCGACTTCGAGCCGGAATACATCGCCATCTCGCCCGACGGCGCGCGCGCCTTCGTCACCCTGCAGGAGAACAACGCCATCGGCGTGTTCAACCTCGACGCCATGGCGGGGCCGCTCGGCTGGGTGACGGTGCTGCCGCTCGGCCTCGCCAATCACAGCCTCGCCGGGCGCGGGATCGACAGCTCCGACCGCGATGGCGGGCCCAACATCCGCCAGGCGCCCGTCTTCGGCATGTACCAGCCCGACGCCATCGCCGCCTTCGAGATGAACGGGCGCACCTATCTCGTCACCGCCAACGAGGGCGACGCGCGCGAATACGGGCTGCTGCCGAGCGGCGAGAGTGCGGGCAACGCGCATCCGCTGAACGAGGCGGTGCGCCTCTCGGCGCTGGTGCCCGCCACGGGCGGCACCCCGCCCGCGGGCATGCCGCAGATCGAGGCCTCGCTGCTGGCGCAGATCCAGTCGCGCCGGGCCGACGCCGATCTCGGCCGGCTCAACGTCAGCCGCTGGTCGGGCGACACGGACGGAAACGGGCAGCTCGACCAGATCCACGTCTTCGGCGGCCGCAGCTTCTCGATCTGGGAGGTGGGCGGCGCCCCCTCGGCGCCCACCCTCACCCAGGTGTTCGACTCGGGCGACTTCATCGACCGCACCGTGGCCGCGCTGCTGCCGCAGGGCTATTTCGACAACCGCTCCGACGACAAGGGGGCCGAGCCCGAGCACGTCACCCTCGCCACCATCGGCGGCGAGATCCATGTCTTCGTCGGCCTGGAGCGCGCCAACGCCAACATGGTCTTCCGCATCGAGGGCCCGACGGATGTGGCCTTCCTCGGCTTCATCAACAGGCCGGGCGACACGGCGCCGGAGACGAGCGTCTTCGTCCCCCCCGCCACCCCCGGCGTCGGCGGCACGGGCGATGCGCGCCTCGCCATCGCCAACGAGGTGAGCCGCACCACCACCTTCTACGACGTGAACGCCTCGGGCGGCGCTTCGGGCGGCTACGTGCTGCAGATCCTGCACGGGTCGGATTTCGAGGCGGGGCTGCTCGCGGGCAACCGCATGAAGCAGTTCGCCGCCATCGTGGACCGGCTGGAGGATGCGCTGCCCAACAGCATCACCCTCTCCTCCGGCGACAACTTCATCCCCGGCCCCTTCGCCGCCGCGGGCACGGACGCCACCGTCGTTCCCGTGCTGCGCGCCTTCTACGAGCAGGCGCTGGGCCTGCCGCCCGGCACGCTGGGCGCGCTGAACGGCAGCTCCTCGCCCTTCTTCGCCGCCGACATCGCCATCCTCAACGCCATCGGCGTGCAGGCCTCGGTGCTCGGCAACCACGAGTTCGACCTCGGCGCCAACGCGCTGGCCGCCGCCATCGACTTCGCCTCCAACACCACCGGCACAACGCCCGGGCTGCGCGTGACCAACATCGGCGCGCAGTTCCCCTATCTCTCGGCCAACCTCAGCTTCTCGGGCGACGCCGCGCTCAGCCCGCTGTTCACCTCCATGCTGCGCGACGCGGCGAGCTACGCCACCACCGCCGCGGACCTCGCCGACAACAACGCCGTGGCGGCCGAGAACCTGGACCGGCAGATCTCGCCCTGGACGGTGATCCACGAGAACGGCGAGCCGATCGGCGTGCTCGGCGTCACCACCCAGATCCTCGGCCAGATCTCGACGGTGGACGGCGTGCGCGTGCTCGACCCCGCCAATGACGGCGGGCTGAACAACATGGCCGAGCTGGCGCAGATCCTGCAGCCCTACGTGGACCAGATGACGGCGCTCGGGATCAACAAGGTGATCCTGCTCTCGCACCTGCAGCAGTACCAGTTCGAGCTGGAGCTCGCGACGCTGCTGCGCGGGGTGGACATCATCATCGCCGGCGGCAGCCACGCCGTCTTCGCCGACGGGAACGACGCGCTGCTGCCCGGCGACAGCATCGCCTCGCCCTATCCCACGCTGCGCACGGGGCTGGACGGCAACCCGGTGGTGGTCGTCAACACCGCGAGCGAATACGCCTATGTGGGCCGCCTGGTGGTGGAGTTCGACGCCCTGGGCGTGATCGACACCAGCGCCCTCGACCCGGCGCTGAACGGGCCCATCGCCACCACCGACGCCAATGTCGCGGCGCTGTGGGGCGCCGACAACCCCTACGCCGCGGGCGCCCGTGGCGGCCAGGTGCAGGCCATCTCCGATGCCGTGCAGGCCGTGATCAACGCCAAGGACGGCAACGTCTTCGGCTTCACCGAGGTCTTCCTCGACGGCCGCCGCAGCGAGGTGCGCACGGAGGAGACGAATCTCGGCAACCTCACCGCCGACGCCAACCTCTTCGTCGCGCGCCAGCTCGACCCCACGGTGCAGCTCTCGCTCAAGAACGGCGGCGGCATCCGCGCCGAGATCGGCCGCATCGCGGGCCAGCCCACCCCGCAGGAGCTGCCGCCGCCGGCCAACCCGAGCGTGAACAAGCCCGAGGGCGCGGTCAGCCAGCTCGACATCGAGAACTCGCTGCGCTTCAACAACAGCCTCACCAAGCTCAGCGTCACCGCGGCCAATCTCGAGCGCATCTTCGAGCATGCGGTGGCCGGCAGCACCCCCACCAACACGCCCGGCCAGTTCCCGCAGATCGGCGGCGCCGCCTTCTCCTACGATCTCACCCGCCCCGCGCAGGTGCTGGTGACGGTGGGCAGCGGGCCCGGCGCCACCCTCTCCGACACCGCGCCGGGCGGCGTGGTGGGCGAGCGCGTGCGCAACCTCGTCCTCTACAACGACGACGGCACGGTGGCCGACGTGATCGTGAAGGACGGCGTGCTGCAGGGCGACCCGAACCGCGTCATCTCCCTGGTGACGCTGAACTTCCTCGCCAACCCGGGCAGCAACCCGCTGCTCGGCGGCGACGGCTACCCCTTCCCGGCCTTCACGATCCCCGGCAGCCGGGTGGATCTGCTCAACAACCCGGCCCTGCCCGACGGGGTGGCGAGCTTCGCCGCCAAGGGCTCGGAGCAGGATGCGCTGGCCGAGTATCTGGCCGCGCGCCACGACACCCAGGCGAAGGCCTTCTCGGTGCTGGACGTGGGCCGGGCCGAGGACACGCGCATCCAGAACCTGGCCTTCCGCCAGGACACGGTGGGCGACCCCTATGTGCAGGTCACGGTGGGCGAGCGCGTCACGCTGATCCAGGCCCAGCGCGCCACCTCCGGCCCCTTCGACTTCGCCTTCGCCGGCGGCGCGGGCGACGAGCGCCTCGTCTTCCGCGAGGGCCGCGACGATGTGGACGCGGGCGCGGGCAACGACCTCGTCTTCCTCGGCGCGGGCAATGACCGCGCGCAGGGCGGAGCGGGCGACGACACGCTGGTGGGCGAGGGCGGCAGCGACATCCTGCTCGGCGGGCTGGGCGGCGATCTGCTCTACGGCGGCATCGGCGCCGACTGGCTGGACGGCGGCGCGGGCGCGGACACCATCGCCTATTTCGAATCCGCCCAGGGCGTGGTGGTGCGCCTCGACATCGGCGTGGGCGCGGGCGGCGAGGCCGACCAGGACCGCATGCTGGCCGTGGAGAACGTCATCGGCTCGCGCCACGCCGACTACCTGATCGGCGACGCGCTGGCGAACACGCTGTTCGGCCTGGAGGGCGATGACTGGCTCTACGGCCAGGGCGGCAACGACATCCTGGCCGGCGGCGCGGGCAACGACCAGATCATCGGCGGCGCGGGCGCGGACGACCTCTACGGCGGCGCCGGCAACGACGTGTTCTGGTTCCAGGCGGCCGATCTGCAGGCCGGCGTCTTCGACCGCATCTTCGACTTCGGCGAGGCGGCGGGGAACTTCGACTTCCTGCGCTTCGAGGGCGTGGCCTCGGGCATCACGCTCACCGCGGTCAGCGGCGGCACCCTCGTCTCCACCCAGGCGCTGGGAGGGGCGGGGGGCATCCTCGTGGTCGGCGTCACGCCGGGGCAGCTCGCCGACCAGATCATCATCGGCTGACGGATCGGGGGGCGGCGGGGGCGCTTGGCCCCGGCCGCCCGCACCCCTATCTGGCGGCGCGATGCACATCTCCCTCCCGCGGCGGGCGCTGGCCGCCCTGCTCCTCGCCACGCCCGCCCTGGCGCAGCGCCTAGCGCCCGTGGATGTCGAGGCCTCGGGCCTGCTGCCGCGGCTGCGCGCGGGCGGGCTGGTGCTGTTCTTCCGCCACGCCGACACGCTGGGCGAGCCCTGCGACCGCAGCTACCGCCTGGGCGACCGGGCGGGGCAGCGCAACCTCTCGCCGCGCGGGCGCGAGCAGTCGGCCGCCATCGCGGCGCGCATGCGCGCGCTCGGGATTCCCGTGCAGCTCCCGGTGCTGGCCGGCCCGGTCTATCGCGCGCGCGACACGGCGGAGCTCGCCTTCGGCGCGGCGAAGGTGGTGGTGACCGAGAGCCTGCTGGCCGACGACTACGCCGGCCCGCGGCTCGACTGGGTGCTGGCCGAGCATCGCCGCCTCTTCGCCGCGCCCGTGCCGGCGGGGGCGAACCGCGTGCTGGTGGGCCACCGCACGCCCGGCATCATGGTGTTCGGCGATGCGGTGGCCGGGCGCGCCTTCCCCGAGGGGGCGGCGCTGGTGATCGCGCCCGGGGGGGCGCAGGGCAGCCTGCTCGGCGTGGTGGAGTTCGCGCCCTTCCCGGACGGCGGCTTCCACGGCTGCCAATAGGCCGCCGCCGCGTCGCGCTATACGGCGAGCGACATGCCGATGGGCGGCGTGGCGTCCTCCGGCAGGGGGCAGACGTATCTGCCGCCGCTGCGCTCGCGATGCTCGGCCTTGGCCGCGGCGATGAGCTCGGGCCGGCGCAGCAGGTCCACGGCCGTTCCGGCCATCACCTTCGCCACATGCACCATGCCCTTGTGCGCGTAGGGCAGCTTGCCCTGCGCCGTGGCCTGCCAGGAATGCAGCGGCGTGCCGATGGCGTGGGTCGCGCCGCGCGCCTGAACGGTGGGGACCACCCAGCTCACATCGCCCACATCGGTGCTGCCGATCATCGGCGCGCGCTTGCTCTCCAGCGGCACCACGCGGTGCGTCAGCGGCGATTCGTCGCGCGGCAGCCCCACCTTGCGGAAGGCGCTGGCGATGTCCTCCTCCGAGAGCGTGGCCTGGAACCGCGCGGCGATGCGCCGGTCCTCGGCGTCGAAGGGGGGCGGGCCGAGGCGGTCCAGATTGTCCTGCATCGCGCGCTCCAGCACGCTGTTGCCGAGCAGGTTGGAGACGGCCGAGATCACCCGCGCCTCCACGCTCGTGCCCGTCATCAGCGCCGCGCCCTGCGCGATGTCGCGCACGCGCGGCACGAGGGCGTTGAGCGCCGTCACGTCCGCGGCGCGGATCAGGTAGCGCACCTTGGCGCGCGCCTGCACCACGTTGGGCGCCACCCCGCCGGCGTCGAGATAGGCGTAGTGGATGCGGCTCTCCTGCGGGATGTGCTCGCGCAGGTAGTTCACGCCCACGCTCATCAGCTCGACCGCATCGAGGGCGCTGCGGCCCAGATGCGGGCTCGCCGCCGCATGGCTCGCGCGGCCGGTGAAGGTGAAGTCGATGCGCGTGTTGGCGAGGCTCAGCGGCTCGTTCACGCCCGCGAAGGCGGAAGGATGCCAGGAGATCGCCACGTCCACATCATCGAACAGGCCCGCGCGGGCCATGAAGCCCTTGGCCGCGCCGCCCTCCTCGGCCGGGCAGCCGTAGTAGCGCACGCGCGCCTGGATGCCCTCCGCCTTGAGCCACTCCTTCAGCGCCGTGGCGGCGAGCAGCGAGCCGGCGCCAAGCAGGTTGTGGCCGCAGGCGTGGCCGGCGCCGTCGCCGGGGATGGGCCGGTGCTCGGCCACGCCGGCCTCGTTGGAGAGGCCGGGCAGCGCGTCGAACTCGCCCAGTATGGCGATGACCGGCCCGCCCTCGCCGGCCTCGCCCATCATCGCGGTCGGGATGCCGGCGAGGTTCTGCGTGACGCGGAAGCCCTCGCGCTCCAGATACTGCGTGTGCTCGGCGGCGGAGCGCGTCTCGGCATAGGCCAGCTCGGGCATGCCCCAGACGCGGTCGGAGAGCTCGATGGCCGGCTGCGCCTTCTCGTCCACCAGGCGCCAGATGGGTTCGCTGTTCTGCATGCCCCCACCATGCACCCGCCGGGGCGGGGGTGGCGAGACCCCTACCGCCGCAGCGAGAGGATGTAGGCCACCAGCGCGTCCATCTCCGTCCGGCTCAGCCGGTAGTCGGGCATGCCGGCGTGGGGCGTCTGGAGGAAGACGCGCAGCGAGGCGTCGGTGGTGGAGGGCAGCGCCGCGATGGCGGTGAAGGAGGCCGCCGCATCGCCGGCGGGCGGGCGCTGCCCGGGGGCGACGGCGTGGCAGTTCGCGCACCACTGGTGGGCGAGGCGTTGCCCCTCGCCGATCAGCACCGGGGCGGGCCCCTGCCCCGCCGCCGGACTCGCCAGCAGCAGCCCCAGCAGCGCCATCCGCTTCATGCCGAACGCCTTTCGTCCCTCACCGCTGCGACGCTGGCACGGCCCCGCACCCGGGCGCAAGTCAGCGGCGCAGCGTGTCGCGCAGATCGCGCGAGAGGCGGCGAAAGGTCGGCGCGAGCCAGCCGAGGGTGAGGATGTGCCGGACCGGGTCCACCATGCGGAAGCCCGCGCGCACCCGCGCGGCGAGGGTGGGATCCGGGCGGAAGGCCACCTCGGCGGGGCGATAGACGCAGGTGGTGCGCTCGCGCGCGAAGCGCGGATCGGGCGCGAGGCCGGCGCCCGCGGCCAGCAGATCGAGCGTCTCGGGCACGAAGCCGTGGACATGGGCGAAGTGCAGACGGTCGAAGGCGGGGCGCGGGTTGGGGCCCATGTCGGGCACGGAGAGATACAGAACGCCACCCGGCTTCAGCGCCGCCGCCAGCCGGCGCAGCACGGCGAGCGGATCGCGCAGATGCTCGAACACATGGTGCGAGGTGATGGCGTCATAGGGCCCGGCCCCCTCGGGCAGGGCGGGGTGGACGGTGACGCCGAGGCCCCGCGCATGGGCGGAATAGGCCTCGCCCGGCTCCACCCCCTCCATGGCCCAGCCGGCCGCCGCCCCCGCCTGCAGGAACTCGCCCGAGCCCGAGCCGTAGTCGAGCACCCGCGCCCCCGGCCCCAGCGCGGGGGCGAGCAGCGCCACGCGCCGCGCGGCCTCCGCCCGGGTGCGGACCAGGTGCCGCCGCGGCGGCTTCGTGCCGACGAGCTGGTAGTCCATCCGGTAATGGTGGCGGTAATACTCGGCCAGCTCCTCCTCGGTCGGCATCGGGTCGGTGCGGATCAGCCCGCAGCCGGCGCAGATCACGGTGCCCAGGCGCTTGAGCCGCCGGTCATGCGCGCAGAGCGGCAGCGTCTCGGCCCCGCCGCACAGGGCGCAGGGCTCCTGCCGGCCGCGATAGGGGTAGGGCGTGAAGGGGATGAAGCCGGCGGCGAGCCGCGCGAGGGTGGCCATGGCCGGGCTTATGGCCGCGCCTCAGGCGAGGCGCAACGCCGCCCGCCGCTCGGCCGCGCCCTCGGGGTCCGCGGCCTCGGCGAGCCGGGTGGCGGCGAGGCGGGCGAGGCGCAGCGTCAGCGCCCGCCGCCGCGCGGGGGCCAGCGGCGCCTCGGGCGGGGCGCGCCGCAGCGCCGCCTCGCGCCCCGCCACCACCAGCAGCCCCACCTCGGCGGGCAGCAGCGCCTCGGGGAAGTCGAGGTCCACGGCGAAGAGGAAGGCGTCGCACCAGGCGGCGTAGTCGCCCCATTTCGCGTCGCCCAGATAGTCCCGCGCGCCGGACTTCACCTCGATGATCACGAGGCCGCCATCGGGGCGGATGGCCAGCACATCCGCCCGCCGC
>JBKBSR010000101.1:0-9548 GCA_046291055.1 Roseococcus sp. | reverse complement strand
GGACGCCACACCACACCGGCACGGACATGGCGGATCTCTTCTTGGTGGTGGGGGGCCAGCCCCACCCCCTCTTTCTGGGGGCGCGGCCACCCCCCCCCGCCGCCTGGCTGGACGCCCCGATGATCACGCATCTGCTCACCGACATCGAGGGCACCACCACCTCGATCGCCTTCGTCCACCGCACCCTCTTTCCCTACGCCGCCGAGGCGCTGGAGGGCTTCCTCGCCGCACAGGGCGAGGCGCCGGAGGTGGCGGCCCTCCTCGCCGAGGTGCCCGGGCCCGACCGGCTCGCCACCCTGCGCGACTGGATGGCGCGCGACGTGAAGGCCACGCCGCTCAAGGCGCTGCAGGGGCTGATCTGGCGCGCGGGCTACGCCTCGGGCGCGCTGCGCGGGCATCTCTGGCCCGATGTGCCCCCGGCGCTGCGGGCCTGGCGCGCGAGGGGCCTTCGCCTCGCCGTCTATTCCTCCGGCAGCGAGGAGGCGCAGCGCCTTCTGTTCCGCCATTCCGAGGCCGGCGACCTCGAACCCCTCTTCGAGGGGTTCTTCGACACGCGCATGGGCGGCAAGCGCGAGGCCGGGAGCTACGCGCGCATCGCCGCTGCCTGGGGCGCGCCGCCCTCCGCCACCCTCTTCCTCTCCGATGTGGCGGAGGAGCTGGACGCCGCCCGCGCCGCCGGCCTCGCCACCTGCCAGCTCGTGCGGCCCGAGGACGGGACCATCCCCTGCGGCCGCCACCCGGAAGCGCGGGATTTCAACGGCGTGACAGCCCTTCTCGGCGGGTGACAGGGCTGGTCGGCCCCGCTACACGCGCCCGACGGCCCGACAGCGCGGAGCGTCCCTCATGCTCACGACCTACACCGTCGAGAACGGCAAGCTCGCGCTGCGCGAAGGCATGCGCGAGGCCGAGGCGCTGCGCGCCGCCGTCTGGATCGACCTGCTGAACCCCACGCTCGAGGAGGAGCGCATCGTCCAGGACGCGCTCGGCTTCGAGCTGCCCACCCGCGAGGAGATGCAGGAGATCGAGAGCTCCTCGCGCCTCTACCGCGAGGGCGACGTGCTCTTCCTCACCGCGAGCTTCCTGCACGGCGCCGACACCGAGGACTACGCCTCCTCGCCCATCACCTTCGTGCTCGCGCCCTCGGCGCTGGTCACGGTGCGGCACGCCACGCCCAAGGCCTTCATGGTGTTCGGCGCGCGCTGCCAGCGCACGCCCGCGCAGCTCCTCGCCAGCCCCGATGCGGTGATGCTGCACCTGTTCGAGCAGATCGTGGACCGGCTGGCCGACATCCTGGAGCGCACGGGCGCGGACATGGACCGCGCCATGCACGCCGCCTTCAAGACCGCGCGCAGCGGCGAGAAGGTGGACAAGAAGGACCGCGACCTGCGCGCCGCCCTGCTCTCGCTCGGCACGGTGGGGGAGGTGACCGCCCGGACCGCCGAGACGCTGCTCGGCCTCACCCGCATCCTCACCTTCGTCAGCGCCGAGAAGGCGAACGCGGTGCGCAAGGAGAACCAGCCCCTGCTCAAGACCCTGGTGCGCGACGTGCGCAGCCTGGCCGAGCACGGCAACTCCCTGAACCACAAGGCGACCTTCCTGCTCGATGCGGTGCTCGGCATCATCAACGTCGAGCAGATGAACATCATCAAGACCTTCACCGTGGTCAGCGTGGCGCTGATGCCGCCCACGCTGATCGCCAGCATCTACGGAATGAACTTCCAGTTCATGCCCGAGCTGGAATGGACCCTGGGCTATCCGCTCGCCATCGTGATGATGCTGGCCAGCGCCATGGGGCCCATCTGGTATTTCCGGCGCAAGGGCTGGCTGTAGCGGCGCTACATCTCCTCGCCTTCGGCCGCGCGGATCAGTTCGCGCAGCCGCTCGGCCCCGCCGGGCAGGCGCGGATGGATGGCCAGCGCGGCCTCGAAGCTGCGCAGCGCGCCGCGCGCGTCGCCCGCCTCCTCCTGCAGGCGCGAGAGGGTGACAAGGGCGGGGAAGTGGCGCGGCTCCAGCCGCAGGCATTCGCGCAGATCGGCCGCCGCGGCCGCCGCATCGCCCGCCGCCGCATGGGCCTGGGCGCGCCAGTGCCAGGCGTCCGCGAGGCCCGGGGCGAGCACGATGGCCGCGTCGAAATCCTCCAGCGCATCGGCCGCGTTGCTGGCGCGCAGGTTGCGGATGCCGCGGTTGAGCAGCAGCGCCACCGCCGCCGTGGCCTGCCGCGCCCAGAGCTGGCGCACCACGGATTCGGCCAGCCGCGCGCCCTGTTCGTCGGGGGCTTCGCGCAGCGCCTCGAAGGCGCGATCGAGGTCGCGCGCCAGCGCGGCCCCGGGCCCTGACGGGGCTTGTGCCGCGGCGGGGCCCGCGAGCAGGATCAGGCACAGCAACGCGGCGAGGGCGTGGCGCATGCCCCGATGTTCCGCGCCCCCGCGCCCCCGCGCAAGGACGAAGAGCGCCCGTGACCCAGGCCCCGATTCCCGCCGCGCCGCTCGACCCCGACGCCGTGCTCGATCGCGCGGCGGCAGAGTATCTGGCGGCCCGCGGCGCGCTCACCACCGCCCTCGAACGCGCGGCGAGCGCCGTCCAGCGCGGCATGATGCGCCTGCCGCCGGAGATCCAGCGCCTCGCGGCCGAGCGCGCGCGCGAGGGGCTGGAGCTGGCCTGGCGCGTCGCCATCCTGGGCCTCGACCCCGAGACGCGGCGCGAGCACGGGGCGGCATACCGCCTCACCGGCGCGCTCTCCGGCGCGCTGGGCGGCTTCGGCGGGCTGCCGACCACCCTGGCCGAGCTGCCCGTCACCACGGGCCTCATCATGCGCTCGGTCGCCGACATCGCGCGGGCGCGGGGGCTCGATCTCGGCGCGGAGGAGGTGCGGCGCGCCTGCATCGAGGTCTTCGCCTTCGGCGGCCCGCTGGAGGAGGATGACGACGCCGACCTCGCCTTCTGGATGACGCGGCTGGCGGGGCAGGAGATGGCGCAGCTCATCGCCGCCGTCATCGCGCGCTACGCGCCGGTGCTGGTGACGAAGCTCGGCGCCCAGGCCGCGCCGCTGGTGGGGGCGGCGGTGGGGGCCGGGCTCAACCTCGTCTACATGGCCTTCTACCAGCGCATGGCGCGGGTGGTGTTCGACCTGCTGCCGCTGGAGCGCGCCCTGGGGCGCGAGGCCGCGCGCCGCGCCTTCGCCGCCCGGGTGGACGCGAAGCGCCGCGCCCGCGGGGAGGATGCGCGGTTCGGGCGGTGATACGGGCGGCATGAAATGCCGACCGTATCGCGCGCAGGGGTGGCGTGGCGGCTGCGCGCCAAAACAAAGGCATGCCAGCGGCCGCTGGTATGAGGCCCGCGGCACACAGGCGTGATGCGGGCGGCATGTCGTGCCGGCCGGATCACCCCCGCCCCAGCCGCAGCCCCGTCTCGCGCACGATGGAGCGGAATTTCTCCACCTCCGCCGCCACGAAGGCGCGGGTGCTCTCGGGGGTGGAGGGCTCGGCCGGGTCGATGCCCGCGGCGGCGAGGCGCCGGCGCAGTTCGGGATCGGCCAGCGCCTCCATCGCCGCGCGGTTCAGCCGCTCCACGATGTGGGCGGGGATGCCGCGCGGGCCCTGCAGCACGTTCCAGGTGATGATGTCGAAACCCTCGAGCCCCGCCTCGTGCAGGCTCGGCACATCCGCAAGCTGCGGGTGCCGCGCGCGGGAGGTGACGGCGAGCGGACGCGAGGAGCCGTCGCGCAGATGCGGCAGGGCGCTGGCCAGCACTTCGAAGGAGAAGTCGATCTCCGCCTTCTTCATCGCCTCGAGCACCGCCGCGCCGCCGCGATAGGGCACGTATTCGCCCCGGAAGCCCGCGCGGTGGGCGAAGAGTTCCCCCGTCAGATGGCCGATGCCGCCGGAGCCCGAGCTGCCCCAGAGCAGCGGCGCGCGCGCGGCCTTCGCGGCCGCCACCAGCTCCGCCACGCTGCGGTGCGGGGAGCTGCCCGGCACGGCCACCACCAGCGGCCCGCCGCCCAGGATGGCGATGTGCGTGAAGTCCGCCACCGGGTCGTAGCGCACCGTCTCGGGCAGGGCGGCCGGGTTGGTTGCGTGCGAGGAGGCCGAGGACATGGTGAGCAGATGCCCGTCCGGGTTCTGCCGCGCGACGAACTCCGCGCCCACCGAACCGCCCGCCCCGGGGCGGTTCTCCACGATCATGCGCGCCTGGGGGCCGAGGCGCGGGGCCATGCGCTCGATCAGCAGCCGCGTGCCGATGTCCACCGAGCCGCCGGGCAGGAAGCCCACCACCACGCTGATCGGCCGGTCCGGCCAGGCGGGCTGGCCGAGGGCCGGCGCGGCGGCCAGCAGTGCGGGCGTGGCGAGCAGGGCGCGGCGACGCATGGCGTTCCTCCAGGGTGTTTTCCCGGGAGATAGGCCGCTCAGGCCCGCCGGTCGAGGGCGGCGGGGCGCGGGCCGCCCGCCATCCAGTCCAGCAGCTCCACCGTATGGACCACCGGCATCGCCTCGCCGGCGAGCTGCGTCATGCAGCCGATGTTGCCCGCGGCGATGAGATCGGCGCCGGTGCGCCGCAGGTTCTCGAGCTTGCGCGCGCGGAGCTGCCCCGCGATCTCGGGCTGCAGCAGGTTGTAGGCGCCCGCGCTGCCGCAGCAGAGATGCGCCTCGGCCGGCTCCTGCACCGCGAAGCCGGCGCGGGCGAGGAGCTGCTTCGGCAGCGCCGTGATCTTCTGCCCGTGCTGCAGCGAGCAGGCGGAGTGGTAGGCGACGGTGAGGCCCGGCGGCTCGCGCGTCGGCGCATAGCCGAAGCGGTCCAGCACCTCGGTGATGTCCATGGCGAGGGCGGCGACGCGGGCGGCGGCCTCGGCCTCGGGCTCCGTGCGGAACATGAAGCCGTAATCCTTCAGCGTGGTGCCGCAGCCCGAGGCGTTGACCACGATGGCGTCCAGCCCCTCGCCCGCGATCTCGGCCGACCAGGCGGCGATGTTGGCGCGCGCGGCGGCCATGGCGGGATCGTGCTGCCCCATGTGGTGCGTCAGCGCGCCGCAGCAGCCCTGGCCGGGGGTGATCACCACCTCGATCCCCATGCGCGTCAGCAGGCGGATGGTCGCCTCGTTGATGGCGGGGTTCAGCACCTTCTGCGCGCAGCCGGTCAGCAGGCCCACCCGGCCGCGGCGCGGCCCCTGGGCGCGATGGATCTGCGCCGCCTGCATCGGGCTGGGCGGCGGCAGGGAGGCCGGAGCGAGGGCGAGCATCGCGCGCAGCCGCTGCGCCGTCATGGACTGCCCCGGGATGAGGCGTGCCAGGGGCCGGCCCAGCCGCGCGAGGACCAGCGCGGCGCGGAACAGCCCAGGGTTGGGCAGCACGCGCGCGAGCAGGGCGCGCAGGGCGCGCTCCGGCCAGGGGCGGCGGTAGGTCTCCTCGATGTGGCGGCGGGCGTGGTCCACCAGGTGCATGTAGTGGACGCCCGAGGGGCAGGTCGTCATGCAGGAGAGGCAGGAGAGGCAGCGGTCCACATGCCGCGCCTCCAGCTCCGTGGCCGGGCGGCCGTTCTCCAGCATGTCCTTGATCAGGTAGATGCGCCCGCGCGGGGAATCCAGCTCGTCGCCGAGCAGCAGGAAGGTGGGGCAGGTGGCGGTGCACATGCCGCAATGCACGCAGCTCCGGAGGATCCTGTTCGCCTCCGCGATGTCGGGATCCTGGAGCTGTTCGGCGGTGAAGCGGGTCTGCATCCGGCGGGGTCAGAGGCGGGCGAGGGTGAGGGCGAGCAGCAGGGCCCCCAGCACGCCCATCGCCGCCGGCCCCGCCACGCCGAAGTGATAGGCGTTCTCCGGCCGCTCGCACAGGGCTTCGGAGAGGCGCCAGGCGGCGCGCGCGAAGCCCGTGCAGGCGAGCCCCGCGCCGAGCGCGGCGAGCAGCGCCGTCACCAGCCCCGCGTGCCGCGCCTCGAAGGCGCGCCCGGTCTCGATCGCCGCCACCACGGCCGGCTTCATGTCCACCGCGAGCAGCAGCGCGGCGGCGAACCAGGCCGCCGCGCCGGCGAAGGCGTAGGGCAGCACCGCAGCCAGCCAGCCCAGGCCGGGCGCGGTGCCATAGCGCTGCATCTGCGCCAGGGTGAAGGTGGCGAGCATGAGGGCGAGGGGAATCCAGATCATGCGGGGCGGCCTTTCCTGATCCGGGGCGCGGCGCGAGGGGCGGGCCGCAAGACCCAGTGTGGCCATCGGATATGACGCGCCGGGCGGGGTTGCAAACCCTGCCCGCCCGGGGGCGCGGCGGTCTCAGGCCCGCATCCGCCCCGGGTTCAGGATTCCCGCCGGGTCGAGCACCGCCTTCACCCGCGCGCCGATGGCGGCGAGCGGCGGCGCCTCCTCGGGCAGCACGGGCAGGGCGGCGCGCAGCGCCTCGGGCGCGCGGAACAGGGTGAAGGCGCCGGCGCCCGCCGCGCGCATCACCGCCGCATGCGCCGCCTCCGTGGCCGGCCCCGCCACCCAGACCAGCCCCCCGCCCCAGTCGAGCAGCAGCTTCGCCCCGAAGGCGGCGGCGAGCGCCGCGCAGGCGGCCGGCGCGGCCGAGGGGGGGAGGGAGAGGCGCCACACCGCCTCCTCCGGCGTCGCGCCGAGTGGTTCGGCATCGCGCACCGCCCGCCAGAGCGCGACCGAGGCGGCCTCCTCGAGCCGCGCCACCTCGCCGAAGGGGCCGAGCGTCTCCGTCAATCGGTCGAGCCGGTAGCGCACGGAGGGGGCGAAATCCTCGATCCGGACCAGCGCCACGCAGCCCGTCAGCGCGCCGAACCCCGCGGGCAGCAGCGCCGCGCCGGATACGCCGAAGGGCGAGCCCAGCGCGGCCGAGAGCGCGCGCACCCCCACCGCGATGTCGGGCACGCGCAGCGCGAGGCTGCCCGAGGTCTCGGCCCGGGGCAGCACCTTCAGCGTGATCTCGGTCAGCACACCCAGCGTGCCGTGCGCGCCGGTGAGCAGCTTGCACAGATCGAGGCCGGTGACGTTCTTCAGCACCCGCCCGCCGGAGCGGAACAGTTCGCCCGTGCCGGTGAGGGCGCGGATGCCCAGCACATGGTCGCGCGTCGCGCCCCAGGCGATGCGGCGCGGCCCAGAGAGGTTGGCCCCCACCACGCCGCCCAGCGTGGCGGGACGCTCGCCGCCGAAGAGCGGGCGCGGATCGGGCGGCTCGGCGATGAGCTGCTGGTTGTGCGCGGCCAGCGCCGCCTCGATCTCGGGGATCGGCGTGCCGGCGCGCGCGCTGATGACGAGTTCCGTCGGGCGATGGAGGGTGACGCCGGTCAGCGCGCGGGTGGAGAGGGTGCGCGCCGCCTGCACCGGGCGCAGCATGGCGCGCTTGCTGCCGTTGCCCTCGACGGCGAGCGGCTCGCGCGCCGCGGCCGCGTCGCGGATGGAGGCCGCGGCCTCCTCCTCGGTGGCGGGGAGCATCACGCCGCCCGCCTTGCCTCGTCAGCCAGCGGGAACACCTTCGCCGTGTTCAGCAGCCAGCCGGGATCGAAGGCGGATTTGATGGCGCGCTGCAGCTCGAGCTCGCGCGCGGTGAACTGCACCCCCATCAGGTCGCGCTTCTCCACCCCCACCCCGTGCTCGCCGGTCAGGCAGCCGCCCACCTCGACGCAGAGCTTGAGGATCTCGGCGCCGAAGGCCTCGGCCTTGCGAAAGCTCTCGGGGTCGTTGGCGTCGAACATGATCAGCGGGTGCAGGTTGCCGTCGCCCGCGTGGAAGACGTTGGCGACGCCCAGGCCATAGCGCGCGCTCATCTCGCCGATGCGCTTGAGCACGCGGGGCAGCTCGCCCGTGGGGATGGTGCCGTCCATGCAGAGGTAGTCGGGGCTGATGCGCCCCACCGCGCCGAAGGCCCCCTTGCGCCCCTTCCAGATGGCGAGGGACTGCTCGGCGCTCTCCGCCACCTTCATGCTGATGGGCGCGAAGCGCGCGCAGATGTCGCGGATCATGCCGAGCTGCATGTCCTGCTCGGCGGCGCTGCCCTCCACCTCGATGATGAGCATCGCCTCGGCGTCCAGCGGGTAGCCGGCATGGGCGAAGGCCTCGCAGGCGTGGATGCAGGGCCGGTCCATGAACTCCAGCGCCACGGGAATGATGCCGCTGCCGATGATGGCGTCCACCGCCTGGCCGGCCACCTCGACGGAATCGAAGGCGGCGAGCATGGCGCGCGCCCCCTCGGGCGCGCGCAGCAGCCGCACCGTGACCTCGGTGACGATGCCGAGCTGCCCCTCGCTGCCGGTGATGAGGCCGAGCCAGTCATACCCCGCGGCGTCCAGATGGGCGCCGCCGATGCGCAACACCTTGCCCTCGACGGTCACGAAGGTCAGGCCCAGCAGGTTGTTGGCCGTCACGCCGTATTTCAGGCAATGCGCGCCGCCCGAGTTCATCATCACATTGCCGCCGATCATGCAGGCGAGCTGCGAGGACGGGTCGGGCGCGTAGAAGAAGCCCTCCGCCTCCACGGCCTTGGTGATGGCGATGTTGGTCACCCCCGCCTCCACCACCGCGTAGCGGTCGGGCAGGTTCACCTCCAGGACGCGGTTCATCCGCATCAGGCCGATCACCACTGCATCCGCGAGCGGCAGCGCGCCCCCCGAGAGGCTGGTGCCCGCGCCGCGCGGCACGATGCGGATGCCGTTCGCGTGGCAGTAGCGCAGCACCGCCGCCACCTCCTCCGTGCTGCGCGGCAGCACGACGGCGAGCGGCATCTGCCGATAGGCGCTGAGGCCGTCCGTCTCGTAGGGCTTGAGGCGGATGGGTTCGCCGATCACCGCATCCTCGGGCAGAAGCCGCCGCAGATCGGCGAGGATGGCGGGGCGGCGGGCGAGAATCTCGGCCTTCGGCTCGGGCAGTCGGATCATGGGGCGGGGTCCGCGGAACAGGGCGGGAGGATGCGGCCTTCGCCGGGCCGCCGCAAGGCGGCGCGCTCAGCGGGGCGTGGCGCCCTCGCCCTCCACCGCGCGCCCCACCCGGTGCCGGCGCATCAGCCACAGGCCGAGGCCCAGGCTCGCGGCGAGCAGCGTGGCGGAGAGCGCCATCTGCCAGGCGCCGTCCACCCGCACCCCCTTGCCGAGCAGCGCAAAGACGAGCGTCTGCGGCAGGTAGCCGAGCGCCGAGGCGGCCAGGAAGGGCAGCGCCGCCAGCCCGGCCATGCCCGCCAGCAGGTTCAGCGCGAGGTTGCTGCCCACGGGAAACAGGCGCAGCGCGAGCGTGGCGCCGAAGGCGTTCTCGCGCAGCAGCGCGACCATGGGCCGCAGCCTGGGGCCGAAACGCCCGGCCATGCGCCGCTCCACCCAGCCCTGCCCCACCGCGCGCGCCCAGAAGAACACCCCCGCGCAGCCCAGCAGCGTGGCGAGCAGCGCAAGCACGAGGCCCAGCGCCGCGCCAAAGGCGTAGCCTCCCAGGAAGGCCACCGCCTGGCGCGGAACCCCCGCCGCCGTCGCCGCCGCGCCGACCAGGACGAAGATCGTCTCGCCCAGCAGCCCCTGGTCGCGCACGTATCGGTCCACCCAGTCCGTGCCCGGGGCGGCGCCGATCTCGCGCAGCA
>JBKBSR010000100.1:0-9549 GCA_046291055.1 Roseococcus sp. | reverse complement strand
GGCTCGATCGCCGCCCACTGCACGTCGCTCAGCCAGAACAGGCGCGACACCGTCCATCCCCCGCCGTTTGGCAGGGTGAATCACCGCGACGCACCTACGTCAATTGGGTACAGACCCTAGGTCAGGTGCTCCTTCAGCCGCGGCATCAGTTCCACCAGGTTGCAGGGGCGGTGCCGCGCGTCGAGCTGGAAGACGAGGATGTCGTCCCAGGCGTCCTTCACCGCGCCGGTGCTGCCCGGCAGCGCGAAGAGGTAGGTGCCGCCCGCGACCCCGCCGATGGCCCGCGACTGGATCGTGGAGGTGCCGATCTTCCGGTAGCTCAGCATCCGGAACAGCTCGCCGAAGCCCGTGATCTCCTTCTCCAGCACGCGGGCGAAGGCCTCGGGCGTCACGTCCCGGCCGGTGATGCCGGTGCCGCCGGTGGTGATCACGCAATCCACCTGCGGGTCCGCGATCCAGCCGCGCAGCTTCGCCTCGATGAGATCGGCCTCGTCCTTCACGAGGGCGC
The DNA here is from genome assembly GCA_046291055.1 of Roseococcus sp. Classification (GTDB taxonomy): domain Bacteria; phylum Pseudomonadota; class Alphaproteobacteria; order Acetobacterales; family Acetobacteraceae; genus Roseococcus. The sequence continues at coordinate 9,041 of JBKBSR010000100.1, read as the reverse complement.
GGTCCACGAGGCGGTGGCCGGCGGCGGCGATTCGCTCGGCCAGCGCGTCGCCCGAACGGTCGGAGGCGAGGTCGCGCGTGTCGGAGACGGTGAGCAGGGCGATGTTCACCGGCACGAAGGTCCGGCTCTGGTCGATCGGCATGGGCTCTAGTTGAAGCGAACCGGGCGAAGGCGCAACATCGCCGTCACCTCCTCCACGTCCGGGAAGCCGGGGAAATAGCCGCTGGCCAGGGCGTCCAGCGAGGGCGAGGGCAGGTTCAGCCGGTTGGCGTAGATCCAGGAGAAGGTCAGCACGCGCTGCACGAACAGGCGCGTCTCGGCGAGCGGGATGCTCTCGATGAACAGCAGCGGATCCTGGCGGCGCTGCGCCACCGGCAGCCAGCGCGCCACATTGCCCGGCCCCGCATTGTAGGCGGCGAGCAGGCGGATCAGGTCGCCCTGCACCGCCTCGTGCCGCGCGAGGTAATGGACGTAGCGCTGCCCGATCTCCAGCGAGAGCCCGGGCTCGTGCAGCCGCTGCGCGCCGGCGCCGCGCAGCGAGGGGTCGCCCGCCACATAGCTCGCGGTGGCGGGCATGATCTGCAGCAGGCCGCGCGCCCCGGCGGGCGAGACGGCCTCGGGGTTGAAGCGGCTCTCCTGCAGCGCCAGGGCGTAGAGCAGGGCGGGGTCCATGCGGAAACCCTGGGGCGGCAGCAGGGTGGGCAGCGGGAAGCGGGCGTCGTCGCGGCCGCGCGCCTCCTCGGCCGGCAGCGCGCTCGCCACCGCCGCGGCCAGCCCCGTCATGCCGCGCGCCTGCGCCACGGCGAGGATGCCCTGCACCACGGGCGGGTTGTTGCGCGCGCGGCGGTGCAGCAGGCGCAGCTCCGCCTCGGCGCGGGCATCCTGGCCGACCTGGAGCAGCGCGAGCGCCCGCCACCCCCCCGCCGTCTCGGCCAGGGCATGGGCATGGGTGCCGAGCGCCACGTCGCGGTCCCAGGACAGGCCCGACGGCAGGCCGAGGTTGCGCCGGGCGATCATGCCGTAGAAGGTGCGCGGCTCCTGCGCCGCCTGGAGCATCCAGGGCACATACTGGGCCGGGCGGCGGGCGCGCACGGCCGCGCGGGCGGTCCAGTAGGCGGCGGCGGCGCGCAGCGCGGGCGAGGCGCGCTCGCTCTGCGCCGCCCGCTCGAAATGGTGCAGCGCCTGCTCGTAGCGGGCGAGGGCGAAGGCGGCGAGCCCCGCCTGGTGCGCCGCCACCGGGTTCAGCCGATCCAGCCGCAGCGCCTCGAGGGCGAGGCGCAGCGCCTCCTCGTCCTGGCCCTGGCGGAACAGCGCCTGCGCCATCTCGGCGCGAAGCTGCGCCCCATAGGCGGGCGTGACGTTGCGGGCCGCCGCGATCAGGCCGAGCGCCGCCTCCACCTGGCCTTCGGCCAGGCGCGCCGCCACGGCGCGATCGAGCGCGGGCTGGCGCACCAGCGAGGCGCCGCTGGGCGGGCGCTCCTCGGGCAGCAGCTCGGGCAGGGGCTCCAGCGGCTCGCCCTGCGCGGGGGGCGGCGGGGCGGCGGCGCCGCGCGGCAGTCGGCGCAGGAGAAGCTCATGGATGGCCGGTGCGTCAGGGTGGTCGGCGAACTCGGCCAGCCAGGCCTGCAGGGCGTGCGGGGTGGGCTCGGCGCCCGGCCGCAGCAGCCGCTCGGCCAGCAGATGGCCGAACAGGCGCCGGTCCTCCAGCCGCTCGATCTCGCGGTTGGCGCTGGTCAGGTCGCCGCGCGCCTGGGCTTCGAAGGCGCGGCGCAGCCGCTGCGCGTCGGCCGGCGCGAGCGGCTGCGGCAGGCTGGCCGTGCGCAGGCGGGGGGCGGAGCTGGGGTCAGGGGCGCGCTGCGCGTGCGCCGGGAGGGTGCCGGCGCCGAGCATCGCCAGGATCGCGGAGGCCGCGAGCGCCTGGCGGGCCATGGGGCGGAACGCACACATAGCGGGCGGTGGCTAACAACAGATGAACGTCCCGCGCAAGCGATGAATCCGGGACGGAACAGCATGGCTGCCCCGCCCCGTTCCGCGTCAGTGTCTTACCATCCCTCCGTCCTGTCTTTTCTATGCCTGGACAGGCTCAGCCGCCATCCAATTCGCGCCGCAGCAGCAGCAGATCGGCCCAGGCCTCGCGCTTGGAGATCGGGTTGCGCAGCAGATAGGCGGGATGCAGGGTCGGCAGGGCGCGCAATACTTGCCCGAAGGGCAGGGTGACGGGATGCCAGCGGCCGCGCAGCCGGGTGATGCCCTCGCGCGCCTGCAGCAGCCCCTTGGCGGCCACGCCCCCGGCCAGCACCAGCAGCCTGGGCGCGGCGAGCTGCACATGGCGCAGCACGAAGGGCAGGAACAGCGCGATCTCCGCATCGGTCGGCGTGCGGTTGCCGGGCGGGCGGAAGGGCAGGATGTTGCTGATGTAGAGGTTCTCGGCGCGCGCGAGGCCGATGCTGGCGAACATCCGGTCCAGCAACTGGCCCGAGGCGCCGACGAAGGGCTTGCCCTGGCGGTCCTCCTCCGCGCCGGGCGCCTCGCCGATCACCATCACCGGCGCCCCCGGCACGCCATCGGCGAAGACGAGGTGCGTCGCGGTCTCCCGCAGGGGGCTGCCGGTGAAGCGGGCCATGGCCTCGCGCAGCGCCTCGAGGCTCTCGGCGCCCGCGGCCAGCGCCGCGGCCTCCTCGCCGGCGGGGGTGGCGGGGCGGGGGGGCGGCGCCGCGCGCGGGGCTGTGGGCCGCTCGGCCACACGGGCGGGCGCAGCGGGCGGCTCCGCCGGCGCGAGGCGCGGCTGGGGCGCGGGCAGGATCGCCTCATCCGCCCCCATCGCGATCTGCCAGGCCAGGGCGGCCCGCAGCGCCTCCGCCTCCGTGCGCATGCTGGACATCTACCGCGCCGCGCCAACTTCCGCGAGGCGGGGCTTCGCGCTAGGGGTGGGGCGCGGGCGTCGGGGAGGGCCGGAGATGGACGAGCAGCGCGAGAGCATGGAGTTCGACGTCCTGATCGTGGGCGGCGGCCCCTCGGGCCTCGCCGCCGCCATCAGGCTCAAGCAGCTCGCGCCCGAGGCCGCGGTCTGCCTGGTCGAGAAGGGTGGCGAGATCGGCGCGCACATCCTCTCCGGCGCGGTGCTGGAGCCCCGCGCGCTGGACGAGCTGCTGCCCGACTGGCGCGAGGACCCGCCCGCCCTGGCCACGCCGGCCGGCGAGGACCGCTTCATGTTCCTCACCGCCACGCGCGCCTTCAAGCTGCCCACCCCGCCGCAGATGCACAATGCGGGGAACTACATCGTCAGCCTCGGCAATGTGTGCCGCTGGCTGGGGGCGAAGGCCGAGGCGCTGGGGGTGGAGATCTATCCGGGCTTCGCCGCCTCCGCGGCCATCGTCGAGGACGGCCAGGTGAAGGGCGTCGTCGCCGGCGTCATGGGCATCGAGAAGGACGGCGCGAAGGGCCCCAACTACCAGCCGGGGATGGAGCTGCGCGCCAGCTACACCCTCTTCGCCGAGGGCTGCCGCGGCTCGCTGACCAAGACGCTGTTCGACCGCTTCGACCTGCGCGCGGACTGCCAGCCCCAGACCTACGGGATCGGCATCAAGGAGCTCTGGGAAATCCCGAAGGAGAAGCACCGCCCCGGGCTGATCTGGCACTCCACGGGCTGGCCGCTCTCCTCCGACACCTATGGCGGCTCCTGGCTCTACATGTTCGGCGAGAACCTGGTGAGCGTGGGCTTCGTGGTGGGGCTCGACTACGCGAACCCCTGGCTCTCGCCCTTCGAGGAGTTCCAGCGCTTCAAGCAGCACCCCGCCGTGCGGCCGATGCTGGAGGGCGGCAAGCGCATCGCCTATGGCGCGCGCGCGCTGAACGAGGGCGGCTTCCAGTCCATCCCGCGCCTCGTCTTCCCCGGCGGCGCGCTGATCGGCGATGCGGCGGGCTTCCTCAACGTGCCCAAGATCAAGGGCACCCACACCGCCATGAAGTCCGGCATGCTGGCGGCCGAGGCGGTGGCCGAGGCGCTCGGGGCCGAGGCGCGCCCGGCGGTGCTGGAGGCGTATCCCGCGACGCTGCAGGCCTCCTGGGTGTGGGAGGAGCTGCGCGCCGTGCGCAACATCCGCCCGGGCTTCGCGAAGTTCGGCTTCTGGGGCGGGATGCTGAACGCGGCGCTGGAGGCCTATGTGTTCCGCGGCAAGGCGCCCTGGACGCTCGGCCACCACAGCGACCACGACAGGCTGAAGAAGGCCGCCGAGGCGCCGCGCATCGCCTATCCGAAGCCGGATGGCGTGATCAGCTTCGACAGGCTCTCCTCGGTGTTCCTCTCCAACACCAACCACGAGGAGAACCAGCCCGCGCACCTCGTGCTGCGCGATCCGTCGCGCTGGCGCGCCGAGAACTGGGAGAAATACGCGAGCCCCGAGAGCCGCTACTGCCCCGCCGGCGTCTATGAGGCGGTGGGCGTGGAGGAGGGCCAGCCGACGCTGGTGATCAACGCGCAGAACTGCGTCCACTGCAAGACATGCGACATCAAGGATCCCACCCAGAACATCGACTGGCGCACGCCCGAGGGCGGCGGCGGGCCGAACTATCCGGGCGGGATGTAGGCCGCGCCCATGCCGCTGATCTCCCTGCTCCGCCAGGGGATGGTCCTCTCGCTCGGCTGGATCGTGGCGGCGACGCTGCTGCTGCGCCACCACGGCTTCCTCTGGGCGCTGCTCGCGCTCATCCTCTGGGCCGCGCTGCTGGTGCGCTTCCAGCGCGCCACCGTCGCGCACGCGCGCGCCATCGCCGAACGCCGCAAGGACGCCACGCCATGATCCGCCTGCACGGCACGCCGAAATCCCGCACCCTGCGCTGCATCTGGGCCGCCGAGGAGGCGGGGCTTCCCTATGAGATCGTCCCCGTGGACGCGATGCGCGGCGCGAAATCGGCCGAGCACCTGAAGGTGAACCCCAACGGCAAGGTGCCGGCGATGGAGGACGGCGCGCTGGTGCTGTTCGAGAGCCTCGCCATCAACCTCCACCTCGCCGCCAAGGCGGGCCCGCCGCTCATGCCCGGGGGTGACGACGCCTCGCGCGTGCTGCAATGGACGCTCTGGGCCGCCACCGAGGTGGAGCCCGCCGCCATGCAATGGGCCTACAACAGCTACATCCGCCCGCCCGCCGAGCGCGATCCGGGCCAGGCCGCCGCGGGCAAGGCGGGGCTCGATGCGCGGCTCGACGTGCTGGAGGAGCATCTGAAGGGGCGCGACTTCCTGCTGGGCCCGGTCTTCACCATCGCCGACTGCAACCTCGCGGGCGTGCTCTACGGCGCCTGGGCGAACAACTACGACTGGGGCGGGCATGTGCGGGTGAAGGCCTGGATGGACCGCTGCATGAACCGCCCCGCCGCGCTGAAGGCGCGCGCGCTGCGCGAGGCGGCATGACCAGCCTCATCGAGGCCGCCCAGCGCCTGGACCGCCTCGGCTTCATGCCCAGCAAGGCGGGCAATCTCTCCTTCCGCACGGCCAGGGGCTTCACCATCACGCCCTCCGGCCTCGCCTATGACGCGCTGACCGAGGGCGACCTCGTGAAGATGACGATGGAGGGCGAGCCGGCGGGAGGGCGGCGCAAGCCCTCCTCCGAGTGGCGGCTGCACCGCGCCATCTATGCCGCCAGGCCCGAGGCCATGGCGATCGTGCACACCCACAGCCCGCGCGCCACCGCCCTCGCCTGCGCGCGACGGGACATCCCGCCCTTCCACTACATGATCGCGCTGGCCGGCGGCAGCGACATCCGCTGCGCCCCCTACGCGCTGTTCGGCACCGAGGCGCTGGCCGAGGCCGCCGTCCGGGCGCTGGAGGGGCGCCGCGCCTGCCTGCTCGCCAACCACGGCGTGGTCGCCATCGGCCAGACCATGCGCGAGGCCGAGACCCTGGTGCGGGAGGTGGAGAACCTCGCGGGCATGTATCTCGACATGCTCGCCGCGCGGGTGGAGCCCGTGCCGCTCTCCGAGGCCGAACTGGCCGAGGTGCGCGCCCAGTTCGAGGGCTATGGCCGGCGCCTGAGCATCGGCATGGCGCCGCGGCTGCTGGCGCTGCGCTGACCGCCCGCTGAACGGCGGATGAACACGACCGTTGCGATTGTGCCACGCTGTGGCTTTCCGGCCGCTGATCGCGCGCGGAGCATGGTGCGCCGCGCAAACAGGCTGCTATGCTGGGAGGCATGGCGCAACGCCGCTTTCCACGCCACCTGGCGATGCTGGCCGCCTCCCTGCTGGCGGCATGCGCGGCGGGGAGCGGCGGCCTCGCGGACCGCTCCGGCCGGCTCATCCCGGGCGGCGGCCCCGGCGCCGCGGGCGGCAGCGTCTTCGGCCAGTATCTTGTGGGCCGCTTCGCCGCCGAGGAACAGGACACCGCCACAGCCGCCGAGAGCCTGCTCTCCGCGCTGCGCGCCGATCCCGACCAGCCGGAACTGATCCAGCGCGCCTTCATGGCGGCGCTGATGGACGGGCGGGCGGATGCGCTGCGCCTCGCCCGCCGCCTGCCGGACAACCTCGCCGCGCAGCTCGTGCTCTATGGCGCCGATGTCGCCGCCCAGCGCTGGGAGCGGGCGGAGCAGCGCGCCCGCACCCTCTCCCGCCAGGGGCCGGTGCAGGCGCTGCAGCCCGTGCTCATCGCCTGGAGCCTCGCCGGGCGCGGCCAGGCGGAGGCGGCGCTGGCCCATCTGCGCCCGCTGGCCGAACAGGGGCGCTTCCGCGCGCTGAACGCGCTGCACGCGGCGCTGATCGCCGACGCGGCCAACCGCGCGCGCGAGGCCGAGCGCTTCGTCCGCCTCGCCCTGACCGACCAGCCCGAGCCCACGCTGCGCCTCGCCCTGCTCTCGGCGGGCATCATGCAGCGCGCCGGCCGGCCGGCCGAGGCGCAGCGCCTGCTCGACCGCCTGGCGCAGAGCCATGACGAGCTGGCGCTGGCCGCGCTGGAGCCGGCGCGCGCCGCGGTGCTGGGCCAGCGCGCCATCGCCGCGCCGGCCGACGGCATCGCCGAGGCCTATGTGGCGCTGGGCGCCGCCCTGCGCGGCCAGGGGCTGGAGGAGATGGCGATGCTGCTCGCGCGGCTCGCACTCCGGCTGCGCCCCGCCTTCGGCCCCGCCCTGTTCCTGCTGGGCGATGCGCTGACCGAGGCCGAGCAGCTTCCGCAGGCGCTGGAGGCGCTCTCGCGCATCCCGCCCGAGGACCCGCTCTTCGGCCCCGCGCAGCTCCGCCGCGCCGGTCTGCTCGACCGGCTCGACCGCCTGCCCGAGGCCGAGCGGCTGCTCGCCGAGGCCAGCCAGCGCCTCGCCGGCCTGCCGCAGCCGCTGATGCGCCTGGGGGACATCCTGCGCCGGCGCTCGCGCTTCCCCGAGGCGGCGGCCGCCTATGACCAGGCCATCGCGCGGCTGGAGGCGGTGCGCCCGCATGACTGGCCGCTCTTCTACGCGCGCGGCATCGCGCGCGAACGCTCGGGCGACTGGCCCGGCGCGGAGGCGGATTTCCAGCGCGCGCTGAGCCTCTCGCCCGACCAGCCCTATGTGCTGAACTACCTCGCCTACACCTGGGCCGACCGCGGCGAGCGGCTGGAGGAGGCGCGCCGCATGCTGGAGCGCGCCGTGGCGCTGCGCCCGCAGGACGGCAACATCGTGGACAGCCTGGGCTGGGTGCTGTTCCGCATGGGCGACATCGCCGGCGCCATCCAGCAGCTCGAGCGCGCGGTGGAGCTGGAACCGCGCAGCGCCACCATCAACGACCATCTGGGCGACGCCTATTGGGCCGCCGGCCGCCAGAACGAGGCGCGCTTCCAGTGGAGCCGCGCGCTGACCATGGACCCCGAGCCCGCCGAGGCGCAGCGCCTGCGCGAGAAGCTGGCCGGCAGCCTGCCGGCCTCCGCCCTGCCCGCCGCGCTGCGCCGCTGAGCCCGCCATGACCGAGCACGAGGCCGCCCCGGCCAAGGTCAACCTGTTCCTGCACGTCACCGGCCGCCGCGCGGACGGATATCACCTGCTCGACAGCCTGGCCGTCTTCGGCCCGGCCTGCGACGCGCTGGCGGCCGAGCCCGCGCCTGGCCTCTCGCTGGCGCTCGACGGCCCGCAGGGCGGGGCGCTCGCCGCCGAGCCCGACAACCTCGTGCTGCGCGCCGCCCGGGCGCTGGCGCAGCGCGCGGGGGTGACGGGCGGCGCGGCGCTGCGGCTGACCAAGCGCCTGCCCGTCGCCTCCGGCATCGGCGGCGGTTCGGCCGATGCGGCGGCCGCGCTGCGGCTGCTCGACCGGCTCTGGGGCACGCGGCTCGGCGAGGCGGCGCTGATGGAGATCGCCGCCACGCTCGGCGCCGATGTCCCGGTCTGCGTGCCCTCGCGCCCGGCGCGGATGCAGGGGGTGGGCGAGCGGCTGGGGCCCGCCCCGCGCCTGCCGCCCTGCGGGCTGCTGCTGGCCAATCCCGGCCTGCCGCTCGCCACGCCGGAGGTGTTCCGCGCCCGCGCCGCCTCCGGCGCGGGCTTCTCGCTCGAGGCCGCGCTGCCCGCCGCCTGGGCGAGCGCCGAGGCCATGGCGGCCGACCTCGCGCGGCTCCGCAATGACCTGGAGGCGCCCGCCCTCGCCCTCTGCCCGCCCATCGGCGAGGTGCTGGCGGCGCTGCGCGCCCTGCCCGGCGCGCTGCTGGCGCGCATGAGCGGCTCGGGCGCCACCTGCTTCGGCCTCTTCGCCAGCCCCGCCGCCGCCGAGGCCGCCGCGGCCCTTCTGCCCGCGCCCTGGTGGCGCGCCGGCGGGGGGCTTTACGCTGCAGGCTGAGCCTCGCTACACCCCGGCCGGCTGGGGCGTCGCCAAGCGGTAAGGCAGCGGTTTTTGGTACCGCCATTCCCAGGTTCGAATCCTGGCGCCCCAACCAGCCCGAGCGGAGCCCGCCGATGCTCTACACCACCACCTCCACCATCCAGGGCCGCGAGGTCGAGGCCTATCTCGGCGTCGTCTTCGGCGATGCGGTGCTGGGCGTGAACCTGTTCAAGGACCTGCTCGGCGGGCTGCGCGACATCGTGGGCGGCCGCTCCGGC
>JBKBSR010000460.1:0-1913 GCA_046291055.1 Roseococcus sp. | reverse complement strand
TCTTCGCCAGAACCTTCGTGATCGCCGCCGTCAGCGACGTCTTGCCATGGTCCACATGGCCGATCGTCCCAATGTTGCAGTGCGGCTTGGTGCGCTCAAACTTCGCCTTGGCCATCGTGGTCCCGCTCCAAGATTGATCTGTTCCGAAGTCGCACCGTCGGGAGCGTAGCGCAAGGGAGCTTCCACCCTGGAGCGGGTGAGGGGAATCGAACCCCCATAGCCAGCTTGGAAGGCTGGAGCTCTACCATTGAGCTACACCCGCGCCGAGGCGGACGCTGCTGTCAGGAGCGTCGCCCGCGTGGGCGCCGCCCGCTTCCTGCACCGGAGATATGGAGGGGGTTGGATTCGAACCAACGTAGGCTCGCGCCAACAGATTTACAGTCTGTCCCCTTTAGCCACTCGGGCACCCCTCCGCACGCGGCCGGAAGCGCGCGCCGTAAAGCGGTTTCGCCCCGCCCTGTCAATCGCGTGTCGCGCGCGCCACGGCCGCGCGGAACGTCTGCTTCCGGAAAAGGTTGGGGAGCCGCACACGGCGAACACGAGTCGGGGCCCGCGCCCGGGCCTTCCGTCTCATTCCAGCGGCCGCTGTTTTCGACCCGTGCGAAAGCGGCGCGGCCGCTGGTATGCCCTTGTTCTGGCGCGCAGCCGGCACGCCAACCCTGCGCGCGATACGGGCGGCATCCGACGCCACCCATATCAGACCTGTCCGCGTGGAATTGGTGCGGTCGAGAAGATTCGAACTTCCACGGGGTTGCCCCCACTAGCACCTCAAGCTAGCGCGTCTACCATTCCGCCACGACCGCGACGCGGCGAGGGCATTAGCGCATGATCCCGCCCGGTTCAACCGACCCCGTCACGAATCTCGAATGGGCCGTCTCCGAGGGCCTCACCCCCTACCCCGACGCGCTGGCCGCCATGCAGGCGCGGGTGGCCGCCATCCGAGCGGGCGAGGCCGGGGAATGCGTCTGGCTGGTCGAGCACCCGCCCCTCTACACCGCCGGCACCAGCGCCAGGCCCGAGGAACTGGTCGAGCGCCGTTTCCCCGCCTACGCCGCCGGCCGCGGCGGGCAATGGACCTATCATGGCCCCGGCCAGCGCACCGCCTATGTGATGCTCGATCTCTCCCGCCCGCACGGCCCCGTGCCGGCGCGCGACATCCGCGCCTATGTCCATGCGCTCGAGGAATGGATGATCCGCGCGCTGGAGCGATTCAACATCCGCGGCGAGCGGCGCGCGGGGCGCGTCGGCATCTGGGTCGCGCGCGGCGGGGGGCGCGAGGACAAGATCGGCGCCATCGGCGTGCGCGTCACGCGCTGGGTCTCCTGGCACGGCATCGCGCTGAACCTGGAGCCCGATCTCTCCCACTTCTCCGGCATCGTGCCCTGCGGCATCCGCGAGCATGGCGTGACGAGCCTGCACGACCTTGGCGTGCTCGCCAGCATGGAGGAGCTGGACTGCGCGCTGATGGCCGCCTGGGGCGAGGTGTTCGGGGCGGGGTGAGCCACTTCGCGGCGGGCCGCGTCAGTAGCCCAGGGCGCGGTCCACCGCCTCGCGCAGCGGCTCTCCCGCCAGGAAGCGCCGCGCATTCTCCGCCAGCAGCGCCGCCACCGCCTCGTCGCGCCGGGGATGCAGCCCGCCGATGTGCGGCAGCACCACGCAGTTGGGCGCGGTCCAGAAGGGATGGTCGGGCGGCAGCGGCTCCTCGCGGAACACGTCCAGCACCGCGCCCGCGATCGTGCCGGCCTTGAGCGCCGCCACCAGATCCGCATCCACGATCGCGCCGCCGCGGCCGAAGTTGATCAGCCAGGCCTCGGGCTTCATGCGCGCCAGCCGGGCGGCGTTGATCAGGTTGTCGGTCTCGGGCGTGGAGGGCAGCAGCAGCACCACGAAGTCGGACTGCGCCAGCACCTCCT
>JBKBSR010000099.1:0-9594 GCA_046291055.1 Roseococcus sp. | reverse complement strand
GGCGCGGCTCGGCGTCGGGTCGCCGCTGGGGTGGTTGTGCACGAGGATCAGCGCCGTGGCGTGCAGCTCCAGCGCGCGCTTCACCACCTCGCGCGGATAGACGGGGGTGTGGTTCACCGTGCCGCGCGCCTGCGCCTCGTCGGCGATCAGGCGGTTGCGGGTGTCGAGGAAGAGCACGCGGAACTGCTCGGCCGGCTCGCGGGCCAGCACAGCGGTCAGATAGGCCTCGAGGCGCGACCAGTTGTTCAGCAGCGGCGCCTCGCGCAGCTCGGTGCGCGCGAGGCGCAGCGCCGCCGCCTGCACGGTGCGCAGCGCGGCGATGCCGGCCTCGCCCAGCCCCTCGATGGCGCGCAGATCGGCCTCGGGGGCCGAGACGGCGCCGGCGAAATCCCGGAAGCGCGCCAGCAGCGCGCGGGCGATGGGCTTGGTGTCGCGCCGCGGCAGGGCGAGGAAGAGCACCATCTCCAGCAGCTCGTGGTCGAGCAGCGCGTCGGGGCCGGCGGCCAGCAGCTTCCTGCGCATCCGCGCGCGGTGGCCCTCCACCCCAGGCGCCTTGGGCGCCGGGTCCGCCACGGAGAAGAGGCCCGCGGCCTCCGCCATCCCGCGCCGGCGGCCGGTCATCGGCGGCGGGCGCGCGGGCGGCGGGCCGGCGGGCGGCGCATCAGCCGAAGACCGGCTTGTGCCGCCCGGCGGGCGAGAGGGTGAAGATCTCGCAGCCCGTCTCGGTGATGCCGACCATGTGCTCGAACTGCGCCGAGAGCGAGCGGTCCCGCGTGACGGCAGTCCAGCCATCCTCGAGGATCTTCACCTCGGGGCGGCCGGCGTTCACCATCGGCTCGATGGTGAAGAACATGCCCGGCAGCAGCTTAGGCCCCTCGCCCGGGCGGCCGAAATGCAGGACGTTGGGCGGCTCGTGGAAGTTGCGCCCGATGCCATGGCCGCAGAAGTCCCGCACGATCGAGAAGCGGTGCTTCTCGGCATAGGACTGGATGGCGTGGCCGATGTCGCCGAAGCTGTTGCCCGGCTTGGCCGCGGCGATGCCGCGCATCATCGCCTCGTAGGTCACCTCGATCAGCAGCCGCGCCTTGGTGCTGACCTCGCCCACGGCGAACATGCGGCTGGTGTCGCCGTGCCAGCCGTCGAGCAGGGCGGTCACGTCGATGTTGAGGATGTCCCCCTCGCCCAGCACGCGCTCGCCGGGAATCCCGTGGCAGACCACATGGTTGAGCGAGATGCAGGAGGAATGGGCGTAGCCGCGGTAGCCGAGGGTGGCGGGCACGGCGCCGTGGTCGGCCATGAAGTCGTGGCAGAGCCGGTCGAGTTCGCCGGTGGTCACGCCGGGCTTCACATGCGCCTCGATCATGTCGAGGCAGGCGGCGGCGAGCTGGCCCGCACGGCGCGCGCCCTCGAAATCCTCGGGGCTGTGGAGGGTGATGCGGCGCGACTCGCCGCCCTGCTTGTCCATCTTCCGGGTCCGACCCGCCTTCATCGCCTCGTTCCGGCCAAGATGCGCGCGGCGGGGCGAAGCTTCAACCCGCCCTCTCCCCGGCCTTGTGCTCGACGCCGCCGAGCGCATCGGCCAGCCGCGCCGTGGCGCTGCCGGGGCGGGCGGGCTTCTGCTGGCTCTCGTGCGGGGCCCAGCCCGTCATCACCAGCAGCGGCGCCTCCATGGCCAGCGGCATCTCCGCCAAGGCGCGCGGGAACAGGGCGCGCGGCGGGATGCGGCCATCCCGCGCGCGCAGCGCATTGCTCTCCCCCGCCGCGCGCAGATCGGCCACCAGGCCGAGCGGCGTGCGCCAGGCGAGCGAGAGGCGCTCCTGGTCCGCCACCGGCAGAGCGAAGCCCGCGCGCTGCAGCAGCCCCGCGAGGTCGCGCAGCTCGGGGAAGGGCGAGACGCGCGGGCTCGCGCCGCCGCGCGTGCCGGCCTCGGCCGCGGCCAGCGCCTCGCGCAGCCCCTGCAGCGTGCCGAGCCCGGGCAGGCTCGCGAGGAACAGGCCATCGGGCGCCAGCGCCCGGCGAAGCTGGATCAGCGCGCCCGGCAGGTCGTTCACCCAGTGCAGGCTCAGGCTCGCCACGATCAGGTCGAAGCTCGCGGGCGCGAAGGGCAGCCATTCCTCGTCGCCCGCCAGCGCCAGCCCGCCCGCGCGCGCCGCCATGGCGGGGGCGAGGTCCATGGAGACCACGAAGGGGATGCCGCGCGCGCGCAGCCGGGGCGCCACCGCGCCGCGCCCGCCGAGGTCGAGCGCCCGGGCGAAGCGGCGCGTGGTGTCGTCCAGCCGGTCGAGCAGCCGCTCCGCCGCCGCCTCCAGCACCGGCATCACGGCATCCACCCGCGCGGCGGCGCGGGCGCGGCGCAGCGCCAGCAGGCGACGGTCGAAGATCTCGGGCGGGGCGCTCACCCCTCCCATCTGCGGGGCGTGGCGCGGCTTGTCCAGCGGCGTTAAGCTGCCGCCTTCCGAGGAGGAACCCGCCATGAACCAGATGGACGTGAAGGCCGCGCGGCAGGCCGCCGTCGCCGCCACCGTCGCGCGCGTGCGCGACATCGAGTCCCGCATGGGCGTCACGCGCGAGGCGCTGGAGGCCATCAAGGCCGAGCTGATGCAGCTCGCGGCGCAGGAGAATCTGTTCCCCTCGGCCGAGTTCCCGCCCCCGCCGAACGGCGAGAAGGGCTCCAACCGCTACCTGCTGCGCGAGGAGGAGGGCGGCCGCTTCGCCCTCTACCTCAACGCGCTCAACCCCGGGAACAGCACCAAGCCGCACGACCACACCACCTGGGCCGTCGTGGTCGCGGTGGACGGGCAGGAGCTGAACAAGGTCTATGAGCGGCTGGACGACGGCAGCGACCCCACGCGCTGCGAGCTGCGCGTGCGCGAGGAGATCATGGTGGAGCCCGGCCGCGGCATCGCCCTGATGCCGGAGGACATCCACTCCATCCACACCACCGGCGAGCGCCCGACGCGCCACCTGCACATGTACGGCCTCGCCCTCGAGAAGCTCGAGGGCCGGCGCGCCTATGACGACCTCACCGGCCAGGTGAGCTACTACAACAGGAACTTCATGAAGCCGACGGCCGGGCAGGATCGCTGAATGACGGTGGATGCCGCCACGCTGAAGGCGTGGCTGGGCGAGGGGCGTGAGCTCGCCATCCTCGACGCGCGCGAGGAGGGCGAGTTCGGCCACGGCCACCTGTTCTGGGCCGTGCCCTGCCCGCTCTCGAAGAAGGAGCTTCGCGCCCGCGCCCTGCTGCCCTGGCGCGGCGCGCGCGTGGTCTGCGTGGATGGCGGCGAGGGCCATGCGGAGCGGCTGGCCGAGTATCTGCGCGGCATCGGCTGCACGGAGGTGCATGTGCTCGAGGGCGGCACGCCCGCCTGGGCGGCGGCCGGCGGCGTGGTCTTCACCGGCGTGCATGTGCCCTCCAAGGCCTTCGGCGAGTGGGTGGAGCACCACTACGGCACCGAGAGCCTCGATCCGCCGGAGCTGGATGCGATGATCCGCTCGGGCGCGGACATGGTGATCCTCGACAGCCGCCCGATGGACGAGTTCACGAAGATGAGCATCCCCGGCGGCGTGAACGTGCCGGGGGGCGAGCTCGCCTACCGCATCCGCGACCTCGCGCCGCGGCCCGAGACGACCATCGTGGTGAACTGCGCCGGCCGCACCCGCAGCATCATGGGGGCCGAGAGCCTGCGCCAGGTCGGCGTGCCCAACCGCGTGCTGGCGCTGCGCAACGGCACCATGGGCTGGGAGCTGGCGGGGTTTTCCTGCGCGCGCGGCGAGACGCGCGCCTACCCGCCCGGCACGCCAAGGACGGCCGCCGAGGCGCTGCGCCACGCCAGCGCCTTCGCCGCACGGCACGGGGTGCGCCTTCTCACCCGCGCCGAGGCCGAGGCCCTGCGGCGCGACCCCGCGCGCACCACCTATGCGCTGGATGTGCGCGCGCCGGAGGAATACGCCGCCGGCCACATCCCGGGCTTCCGCCCCGCGCCCGGCGGGCAGCTCGTCCAGGCCACGGACCAGTGGATCGCGGTGCGCCGCGCGCGCGTGATCCTCGCCTGCGACGACACGGTGCGCGCGCGCATGACGGGCGGCTGGCTGGCGCAGATGGGCGGCTGGGAGGTGTTCGTGGTGAGCGACCCGCTGAACGGGCCGCTCGAACAGGGGCCATGGGCGCCCGAGATCCCCGAGCGCCGCGACGCCCCCACCATCACCCCCGAGGCGCTGGCGCGCGAACAGGGCGTCACGGTGCTCGACCTCGCCCGCTCCATCGATTTCCGCGCGGCCCACATCCCCGGCAGCGTCTGGGCGGTGCGCGGCCGGCTGCCGCGCGTGGAGGGCCCGGTGGTGATCACCGCGCCGGACGAGGCGCTGGCCCATCTCGCCGCCGCCGAGACGCCCGGCGCGCGGGTGCTGGCGGGCGGGCTCGCGGCCTGGCGCGCGGCCGGCCTGCCGGTGGCGAGCGACCGGCACAACCCGCCCGACGAGGCCTGCGTGGACTGGTATCTGCGCCCCTATGACCGCAACAGCGGCATCGAGGAGGCCATGCACGCCTATCTCTCCTGGGAGGTGGACCTGGTGCACGAGGTGGCGAAGGACGGCACGGCGCCGTTCGGGCAGTGGCCCTCGCCCTCCGGCTGAAGGCGCTGGGCGGGGCGGCGCTCGATGCGCTGCTGCCCCCGACCTGCCTGACCTGCGAGGAGCCGGTGGCCGAGCAGGGCGGTCTCTGCCCCGCCTGCTTCGCCCGGCTCGCCTTCGTCACCGCGCCGATGTGCGCCGTCTGCGGCGTGCCGCTGCCGCACGACGCGGCGGGGGAGGTCCACGCCGAAGGGCTGGTCTGCGCCGCCTGCCTCGCCGCCCAGCCCGCCTTTGTCCGGGCGCGCGCCGCGCTGCGCTACGACGAGGGGGCGAAGGCGCTGATCCTGCCCTTCAAGCACCGCGACCGCACCGAGATGGCGCAGCCCCTGGCGCGGCAGATGGCGCGGGCGGGGGCGGAGCTGCTGCGGCAGGCGGAGCTGCTCGTGCCCGTGCCGCTGCACCGCTGGCGGCTGTTCCGGCGGCGGCACAACCAGGCCGCGCTGCTGGCGCGGGCGCTCTCGCGCCTCGCGGGCGTGCCGCACGCGCCGCTGCTGCTGCAGCGCGCCCGCCGAACCCGGCCGCTCGGCGATCTCGGCGCCGCGGCGCGCGCGGCGGAGCTTGCCGGCGCCTTCCGCGTGCCGCCGCGCGCGGCGGCGAAGCTGGCCGGCAGGCGCGTGCTGCTGGTGGACGATGTGCTGACCTCCGGCGCCACGGCGAACGCCTGCGCCCACGCGCTGCTGGAGGCCGGCGCGGCCTCGGTGGAGGTGCTGGCGGCCGCGCGCGTCCCCGATCCGCGGATCGAGCGGGCGCGCTGATACGGGCGGCATGTCACGCCGCCCGTATGGCGCGCAGGGTTGGTGTGGCGGCTGCGCGCCAAAACAGAGACATGCCAGCGGCCGCGCCGCAGTCTCGCGCGTCAAAGACAGCCGCCGCTGGGATGAGCCTAGACCTGGATCAGCCGCACCCGGCGCCCCGCCACGCCGAGCGCGAGCCGCCCCTGCTTCAGCGCCAGCGCGTCCGCGCCGAACACCTCGCGCCGCCAGCCCGTCAGGCAGCGCAGCTCCGGCTCCGCCTCGGCGGCCAGGCGCTCCAGCTCCTCCGTGTCGGCGATCAGGCGGGGGGCGACATGGTGCGCCTCCGCCGCCGCGGCCAGCAGCACCTTGAGCAGCGCCACCAGCGCCGGCGAAGCGCCCGCGCCCTTGCGGCCCTCCAGCGGCTGCGGCAGCGCCTCCTCGGGCAGGGCCTTGGCCTCGGCGATGGCCGCGAGCAGCCCCGCGCCCGACTTGCCGCGCGCGAAACCCTCGCTGACGCCCCGGGCGCGGGCGAGCTGCTCGGGCGTCTCGGGCGCGCTGGCGGCGACCTCGAGCAGCGTCTCGTCCTTCAGCAGCCGCCCGCGCGGGATGTTGATGCGCTGCGCCTCGGACTCGCGCCAGGCGGCGGCGGCGCGCAGCACGCCGAGGAAGCGTCGGTTGCTGCTGCGCGGCTTCAGCCGCTCCCAGGCCTCCTCCGGCGCGGTGAGGTAGGTCGCGGGCTCGAGCAGCGCGTCCATCTCCTGCGCCACCCAGTCGAGGCGGCCCTCGTTCAGCAGCCGCTCGCGCAGGCGCAGATAGACCTGGCGCAGATGCGTCACGTCGGCGGCCGCATAGGCGATCTGCGCCGCGCTCAGCGGCCGGGCGGACCAGTCGCTGAAGCGGTGCGCCTTGTCGATCGTGCCGCCGGTCAGCGCGCGCACCAGGCTGTCATAGCTCGCCTGGTCGCCGAAGCCGGCCACCATGGCGGCCACCTGCGTGTCGAAGAGCGGCGCGGGCACGGCGCCGAACTTGAGCAGGAAGATCTCCACATCCTGCCGGGCAGCGTGGAACACCTTGATCACGGCCGGGTCCGCCAGCAGCTCGCCGAGCGGGGCGAGGTCGAGCCCCTCTGCCAGCGCGTCCACCACCGCCACCTCCTGCATCCCGGCGAGCTGCACGACGCACAGCTCGGGCCAGTAGGTACGCTCGCGCATGAACTCCGTGTCCACCGTCACGAAGGGCTCCTGCCGGAGCCGCTCGCACAGGGCGGCGAGATCCTCGGAGGTCGTGACGAGTCGGGGTGCGGGCTCGGGCAGGCGGGACATGCCGCCCCGTTTAGTGCCCCATGCCCGGCGCGCAAGGCCGCCCGGCGGGCGGGCGCGGGCGGGCGCTTGACTTCCCGCCCGCGCGAAGGCCCTTTCCCCGCCCGAGTTTCCCCGCAGGACGCCATGCACGCCTACCGCACCCACACTTGCGGCGCGCTCCGCGCCGAGCACGCCGGCCTCACCGCCCGCCTCTCCGGCTGGGTGCACCGCAAGCGCGACCACGGGGGGCTGCTCTTCCTCGACCTGCGCGACCATTACGGCATCACGCAATGCGTGGTCACACCCTCCTCGTCCGTCTTCGCCGCCGCCGACCGGCTGCGGCCGGAGAGCGTGATCACCGTCACCGGCCAGGTGGTGGCGCGCGAGCCCGGCACGGTGAACGAGAAGCTGCCCACCGGCGCGATCGAGCTGCGCGTGCAGGAGCTCTCGGTGCAGAGCGAGGCGCAGGTGCTGCCCATCCAGGTGGCCGGCGAGGCCGAGTTCCCCGAGGATCTGCGCCTGCGCTACCGCTTCCTCGACCTCCGGCGCGAGAAGCCGCACCGCAACCTGATGCTGCGCAGCCAGGTCATCGCCTCCATCCGCCGGCGGATGATCGAGCAGGGCTTCACCGAGTTCCAGACGCCGATCCTGACCGCGAGCAGCCCCGAAGGCGCGCGCGACTTCCTGGTGCCCGCGCGGCTGCACCCGGGCAAGTTCTACGCGCTGCCGCAGGCGCCGCAGCAGTTCAAGCAGCTCTGCATGGTGGCGGGCTTCGACCGCTACTTCCAGATCGCCCCCTGCTTCCGCGACGAGGCCTCCCGCGCCGACCGCAGCCCGGGCGAGTTCTACCAGCTCGACTTCGAGATGAGCTTCGTCACGCAGGAGGATGTGTTCGCCGCCATCGAGCCCGTGCTCGCCGGCGTCTTCGAAGAGTTTTCCGACTGGACGGGCGTGAAGCGCGCGGTGACGCCCGCGCCCTTCCCGCGCATCCCCTATGAGCAGGCGATGCTGGAGTTCGGCTCCGACAAGCCCGACCTGCGCAACCCGCTGCGCATCGCGGACGTGACGGCGCATTTCGCCGGCTCCTCCTTCGGGCTCTTCGCGAAGATCGCGGCCCAGGGCGGCGTGGTGCGCGCCATCCCCGCCCCCGGCGCGGGCGGCAACCCGCGCAGCTTCTTCGACAAGCTGAACGAATGGGCGCGCAGCGAGGGCGCGGGCGGGCTCGGCTACATCACCGTCGAGAAGGGCGCGGCCGCCGGGCCCATCGCGAAGAACCTGGAGCCGGAGCGCGCCGCCGCGCTGCTGGCCCAGCTCGGCCTCAAGGACGGCGATGCGGTGTTCTTCGCGGCCGGCAAGGCCGAGGAGGCGGCGAAGCTCGCCGGCCGCGCGCGCAACCGCCTCGGCGCGGAGCTCGGCCTCATCGAGAAGGACGCCTACCGCTTCTGCTGGGTCACCGACTTCCCGATGTACGAGCTGAACGAGGAGACGGGGAAGATCGACTTCTCCCACAACCCCTTCTCCATGCCGCAGGGCGGGCTCGAGGCGCTGAACAGCCAGGACCCGCTGACCATCAAGGCCTTCCAGTACGACATCGTCTGCAACGGGATCGAGCTGTCCTCGGGCGCGATCCGCAACCATCGGCCGGACATCATGCTCCGCGCCTTCGAGATCGCGGGCTATCCGGCCGAGGAGGTGGAGCGGCGCTTCGGCGGCATGCTCAACGCCTTCCGCTACGGCGCGCCGCCGCATGGCGGCTCGGCCCCGGGCATTGACCGCATCGTGATGCTGCTGGCCGATGAGCCGAACATCCGCGAGGTGATCCTCTTCCCCATGAACCAGCAGGCGGAGGATCTGATGATGGGCGCCCCCGCCCCGGTGGAGGAGGCGCGCCTCAAGGAACTGTCGCTGCGCGTCGTGCTGCCGCCGGCCAAGCCTGGAACCGAGCCGAAGAAGGGCTAAGTTGGGGCGATGCTCCGCCGCGCCGCCCTCGCCGCCCTCGCCGCCCTCCTCCTCGCGCCCGCCGCGCCCCATGCCAAGGAGCCCGGGCATGAACGCATGCTGGCGCATCGGGCGGCCTATCGCCTCGCGCTCGACAGCGTGCGCGACAACTCGGGCGTGGTGCAGGCCCAGGGCATCATGCTCTTCGAGGTGGTGGACGCCTGCGAGGCCTGGGCGGTGCGCCAGCGCTTCACCCTCATCGTCGGGGACCGCGACGGCAACGCCATCGAGACGAGCAGCGACTACACCACGCTGGAGGCGAAGGACGGATCGCGCCTGCGCTTCTCCCTGACGCAGATCACCGAGGGGGCCGTCACCTCCCGCGTCGCCGGCACCGCGGAGGTGACGCCCGAGGGCGGCGTGATCCGCTACACCCTGCCCGATCCGGTGGAGGAGCCGCTGCCGCCCGGCACCATCCTGCCCATGATCCACACCATCCGCAGCCTGGCCGCGGCGCGCGAGGGCCGGCGCATCTACGCCGCGCCGCTCTTCGACGGGACCAGCGCGGACGGCGCGCAGGACACGACGACCATCATCTCCGGCGGCTGGATTCCCCCGCAGCCGCACCCGCGCATCCCGCTACTCTCCAGCCAGGGCAGCGCGCGCATGCGCATCGCCTTCTTCGACCGCGGCCAGGGCGGCCAGGGCGGCGGCGCCGCCACGCCGAGCTACGAGGTCAGCCTGCGCTATTACGAGAACGGCGTGGCCGACGAGCTCAAGATGGATTTCGGCGACTTCACCGTGGACGGCCGGCTGATGGAGCTGCAGGAAATCCCGAGCCCCTGCTGAGGGCCAGGGTTCCGCCCGCCGCGCCCCGCCGCGATACTCCGCCGCGTCGCCGCGCGAAGGAGTCCCCATGCCCCGCCACGCTTTTCCCACCATCGAGGACGCCGCCCGTGCGCTGGAGGCCGGCGCCACCACCGCCGAGG
>JBKBSR010000459.1:0-1929 GCA_046291055.1 Roseococcus sp. | reverse complement strand
GGCTGATGATCAGGCTGGCCGTGCCCGCGGTGCGGATGTCGAGGCCGAAGCCGAAGATCAGGGTGGGGATGATCAGCTCTCCCCCCGCCACGCCGAGCAGCGAGGAGACGAGGCCGATCCCGAGCCCCGCCACCGCGCCCACCGGGGCGCGCCACCAGCCCCCGGGTTCCGCGCCCAGATGCAGCGCTTCGCCCGCCGCCGCCTCGAGCAGCAGCAGCGCGCCGATGGCGGCGAGCAGCGCGGCGACGATCCGCGTCAGCCGCGCCGCATCGAGCCGCGCGAGCAGCCCAGCGCCGAACCAGGCCGCCGCCATGCCGGCGAGCGTCAGCGCCAGGATCTCGGGCCAATGCGCCGAGAGCGCGGGGAAGGCGGCGAAGCCGAAGCGCCCCGCCGCCGAGGCCGCGAGCGTGGCGAGGCTCATCAGCAGGTTGAGCCGCACCGCCGCATGCGCCGCCAGCGCGAAGAGGCCGAGCAGCACGGGCAGGCGGAACTCCGCCCCGCCGAGCCCGATCAGCCCGCCCAGCGCGCCGATGGCCGCGCCCCAGAGCAGCGCGGGCAGCGGCCTGGCGGGCGGGGCGCTCACGCCGCCCGCCGGGGCATGGCGTGGATCGCCGCGCGCAGCAGCGAGACGGTGCAGCCCTCGCCGGGCGCGAGGCCGTTGCGGCGGGCCGCGTGCAGCGGCAGGGCGAAGCGCAGAGGGTGGCCGTCCGGGTCCGCCACCTCGAGGGTCACCTGCACCTCCTCGCCCAGCGCCAGCATCTCCAGCACGCGCCCCTGCACCGGGTTCTCCCGCTCGCCGGCCGAGGGGCGGTCGCGCCGGTGGAGCAGCACGGCCGCCCCGGGGATCAGCCAGTCCACCTCCGCGCCCGGGGCGAGGTCGGGCGCATGGGCGGCCTCCAGCAGCCGCGCGCCCCAGCGCAGCCGGGTGAGGCCGGCGGCCGGGTCCTGCGCCTCCACCCGGGCGCGGAAGAGGTTGCGCAGATCGAGCAGGCGGGCCACCTCGGCGCTGGCGGGGCGGGCCAGCATCTCGAAGGGCGGCGCCTCCTGCAAGGCGCGGCCGCGGTGCAGCAGCACCATGCGGTCGGCCAGCGCCAGCGCCTCGTCGAGGTCATGCGTCACCAGCAGGATGGGGATGGCGAGGTCGCGCCGCAGCGCCGCGAGCTCGGCCTGCAGGCGGCGGCGGGTGGCGCGGTCCACCGCCGAGAAGGGCTCGTCCAGCAGCAGCACGGCGGGGTCGCGCGCCAGGGCGCGGGCCACGGCGACGCGCTGCTGCTGCCCGCCGGAGAGCTCCGCCGGGCGGCGGCCCTCCAGCCCCGCGAGATGGACCTGCGCCAGCAGCGCCCGCGCCCTCTCGGGCCGGCGGGCGCGGGGCAGATGGCCCATGGCGGCCATCAGGTTCTCCGCCGCCGTCATGTGCGGAAACAGCGCATAGTCCTGGAAGACGAGGCCTGCGGCGCGGCGGTGCGGCGGCAGGTCGAGCCGCGCGGCGGCGTCGAACCAGGGCCGGCCGGCGCAGCGCACATGCCCCTCGGGGGCGCGGTGCAGCCCCGCGATGCAGCGCAGCACGGTGGACTTGCCCGCCCCCGAGGGGCCGACCAGCGCGAGCAGCTCGCCCGGCGCCGCCGCGAAGGCGAGGTCGAGCGGGATGGGCGCGCCCGCCCGCAGCGCCACCGACAGCCCGCCCTCAGCCATCGGCGCGCTGCCGCCCGACGCGGCGCGAGAGGGTGTTGGTCAGCCCGAGCGCGAGCACCGAGACCCCGAGCAGCACCGCCGACATGACGGCCGCCCCGTGGTCGTCGAAGGCCTGGACCCGGTCATAGATGGCGATGGCGATGGTGCGCGTCTCGCCGGGGATGGAGCCGCCCACCATCAGCACCACGCCGAACTCGCCCAGCGTGTGCGCGAAGGTCAGCACGGCGGCGGTGGCGA
>JBKBSR010000458.1:0-1959 GCA_046291055.1 Roseococcus sp. | reverse complement strand
GGAGGGGCTGGCGCAGCGCATCGCGCCGGACGGGCGCGTGCATACGGATTTCTCGATGGCGGTGACCAGCACGGGCCGCCTCTCCTCCACCGAGCCGAACCTGCAGAACATCCCGGTGCGGACGGAGGAGGGCGCGCGCATCCGCCGCGCCTTCGTGGCCGAGGCGGGGCATCTGCTCGTCAGCGCCGACTACAGCCAGATCGAGCTGCGCCTGCTCGCGCATCTCGCCGAGGTGCCCACGCTGCGCGAGGCCTTCGCCCGCGGCGAGGACATCCACGCCCGCACGGCGGCCGAGATCTTCGGACTGGATCCGCAGCATGTGGACAAGGAGGCGCGACGCCGCGCCAAGACCATCAACTTCGGCATCATCTACGGCATGAGCGCCTTCGGCCTCGCCGCGCGGCTCGGCATCCCGCCGGCCGAGGGGCGGGCCATCATCGAGGCCTATTTCGCCCAGTATCCCGGCATCCGCGCCGAGATGGAGCGGGTGAAGGAGGAGGCGCGGGTGAACGGCTACGTCCTCTCGCCCTTCGGCCGGCGCCTCTGGATCCCCGACATCGCGGCGAAGGATCCGGTGCGCCGCGCGGCGGCCGAGCGCCAGGCGATCAACGCCCCCTTCCAGGGCGGCGCGGCGGAGGTGATCAAGCGCGCCATGGTGCGCCTGCCCGGGGCGCTGCGCGCGGCGGGGCTGCGCGCGCGCATGCTGCTGCAGGTGCATGACGAGCTCGTGCTCGAGGCCCCCGAGGCCGAGGCGGAGGCCACCGGCGCGCTGCTGCGCGAGGTGATGGAGAATGTGGCCAGCCTGCGCGTGCCGCTGCGCGTTGAGGTGGGCCAGGGCCGCAACTGGGCGGAGGCGCATTGAGATGAGCGGCTTCACGGGCGCCGAGCGCCGCACGCTCGCCGCCATCTCCGGCGCGCATTTCGTCAGCCACCTGCACATCCTCGCCCTGCCGCCGCTGTTTCCGCTGCTGCGCGAGGAGATGGGGGTGAGCTTCGTGGAGCTCGGCCTCGCGCTCACGCTGTTCAACGTCGTCTCGGCGCTGACCCAGGCGCCGGTGGGCTTCCTGGTGGACCGCTGGGGGCCGCACCGGGTGCTGGTGGCGGGGATGGTGCTGGGCGGGCTGGCCCTGGCCGCGGCGGGGCTGGGCGGCGGCTACATCACGCTGCTGGTGGCGGCCGCGCTGCTCGGCCTGGCCAACAGCGTCTATCACCCCGCCGACTACGCCATCCTCGGCCGCGACATCGGCGAGGGGCATGTGGGGCGCGCCTTCTCCATCCACACCTTCGCGGGCTATCTGGGCGGGGCGGTGGCGCCCGCCTTCATGCTGGGCAGCGCCTGGGCCTTCGGGCTGGGGGGCGCGCTGGTGGCGGCGGGGCTGATGGGCCCGCTGCTCGCCCTGCCCCTGCTGCGCGCCGCGCTGGCCGAGCGCCCTGCCCCGCCGCGCCCGCCCAAGGCGGCCGGCGCGCCGCGGCTGATCTCGCCCAGCGTGCTGGTGCTGACGGGCTTCTTCATCCTGATCGCGCTCTCGGCCGGGGCGGTGCAGGGCTTCGGCGTCTCGGCCTGGGCGGCTTGGCGCGGGCTGCCGCTCGCCACCGCCAACATCGCGCTGACCGCCTGGCTGGCGATGAGCGCGGCCGGGGTGCTGCTGGGCGGCGTGATCGCCGACCGCACGCGCCGGCACGGCTTGGTCGCCGCGCTGGGCTTCGGCGCGGCGGGGGTGCTGATCCTGCTCGCGGGGACGGCGCCCATGGGCGCGGTGCCGCTGGTGGCGGTGATGGGGGCGGCGGGGCTGCTCTCGGGCATGATCATGCCCTCGCGCGACATGCTGGTGCGCGCCGCCGCGCCGCCGGGCCAGGCGGGGGCGGTGTTCGGCGTGGTCAGCACGGGCTTCAACATCGGCGGCATCGCCGGGCCGGTGATCTTCGGCGCGCTGCTCGACCACGGGCAGCCCCAGGCGG
>JBKBSR010000457.1:0-1960 GCA_046291055.1 Roseococcus sp. | reverse complement strand
GTGGCCGCCTATGACCTGGAGGATTTCTACTACCTGGCGCGCGCCACGCTGGTGAAGGACGAACGCCACCTCGACCGCTTCGACCGCGTCTTCGGCGAGGTGTTCAAGGGCCTCGAGCCGCCCACCACCATCACGGGCGAGATCATCCCGCGCGCGCTGCCGGAGGAGTGGCTGCGCAAGCTCGCCGAGCGCCTCTTCACCGCCGAGGAGATGGCGAAGATCGAGGCGCTGGGCGGCTTCGAGGCGCTGATGGAGACGCTGCGCCAGCGCCTCGCCGAGCAGCAGCGCCGCCACCAGGGCGGCAACCGGATGATCGGCGCCAACGGCACCAGCCCCTTCGGCGCGGAGGGCTACAACCCCGAAGGCGTCCGCATCGGCCAGGAAGCCTCGCGCCACCGCCGCGCCGTGAAGGTGTGGGACAGGCGGGAGTTCCGCGACCTCGACGACGACGCGGCACTCGGCGCGCGCGCGATGAAGCTCGCACTCCGCCGGCTGCGCCGCTTCGCCCGCCAGGGCGAGGCGAGCGAACTCGACATGGAGGGCACCATCGGCGCCACGGCGCGCAACGCCGGCACGCTCGACCTGCGCCTGCGGCCCGAGCGGCGCAACGCGGTGAAGGTGCTGCTGCTGCTCGACATCGGCGGGTCCATGGACGACCACATCCGCGCCTCGGAGGAGCTGTTCAGCGCGGCGAAGAGCGAGTTCAAGCACCTCGTCCATCTCTACTTCCACAACTGCCCTTATGAGCGGTTCTGGAAGTCCAACCGCCGCCGCCACGAGCAGATGGTGAGCACCTGGGAGGTGCTGCGCACCTACGGCCCCGACTGGCGCGTGGTCTTCGTGGGCGACGCCTCCATGGCGCCCTACGAGATCCTCGAGCCCGGCGGCAGCGTGGAACACTGGAACGAGGAGGCGGGGAAGGTCTGGCTGCGGCGCATCACCGCGCATTTCCGCCGGGTGGCCTGGCTGAACCCCACGCCGCAGACGCACTGGGGCTACACCACCTCCATCGGCCTCATCCAGGACGCGATGGAAGGGCGCATGTTCCCCCTCACGCTGGAGGGGCTGGACGGGATGGCGAAGGCGCTGCGGTAGCGCGTGGTCAAACCTTCAGCCGCGCGCCGTTGTCGAAGCCCCGCGCCAGCGCCTCGGCCAGCGCCTCGCCGGCCGACTCCGCGCTGCGCAGCGCCTCCGTGGGCTCGCCGGGGAAGGCGATGGCGCGCAGCCGCGTGCGGACCGGCCCCGGATCGGCCAGCGCGACGCGCAGCGGGGTGCGGGCCACCTCGGCCGCCCAGCACAGCGCCAGATGCGCCGCCGCCGCCTTGGGCGCGGCATAGAGGCCCCAGTAGGCGGCGGGCGCCTCGGCCATGGCGTCGGTGACGATCAGCGCCCGCCCGGCGGGGGCGGCGCGCAGCGGCGGGTCGCAGGTGCGGATCAGCCGCCACAGGGCGGAGGCGTTGACGGCGAGGCTCTCCGCCCAGTCCTTCGGCATGATGTGCGCGGCGGGGGTCAGCTTCGCCAGCACCCCGGCGGCGTGCAGCAGCATGTCCAGCCGGCCGAAGCGCTCCACGATCGAGGGGCCGATCGCGTCGATCTGCTCGGCCTCCTTCATCAGGTCGAGCGGCAGGAGGGTGGCGGCGCCGCCAAGGGCGCGGATCGCGTCGTCCGCCTCCTCCAGCCCGCCCTGGCTGCGGGCGGTCAGCACCACATGGGCGCCGCGCGCGGCCAACGCGATGGCCGCGGCCCGGCCGATCCCGCGCGAGGCGCCGGTGACGAGCGCGACCTGCCCGGCGAGCGGCTTGTCCATTACAGCGTGGCCTTCAGCAGGCTCGGCCGCGTCTCGGTGTTGTCCGTGCGGTCGGTGAGCGGGATGGCGTAGGCGCCGGTGAAGCAGGCGTCGCAATAGGCCGGGCTCGCCGCGTCGCGCCCCGGCTTGCCCAGGGCGCGGTAAAGCCCGTCG
>JBKBSR010000098.1:0-9932 GCA_046291055.1 Roseococcus sp. | reverse complement strand
CCCTCCGCCTCCCCTTCCCCCTTCTTTTTCCCCGCTGTTTGCGCCTCGACGCGCCGCTGCCAACGGCTCGCCCCCCCCCCCCCCCGGGCCTGTCCTCCCGCCAGGAGGACTGCCATGGCCCCGCTCGATGCGCTGCGCGACACGCTCGGCCCCGCCGCCGTTCTGCGGGAGGAGGCCGAGATCGCTCCCTATGCGGTGGACTGGCGCGGCGTCTATCGCGGCGCGCCGCTCGCCGTGCTGCGACCGGGCAGCACCGCCGAGGTCAGCGCGGCGCTGCGCCTCTGCGCCGAACTGCGTCTGGCCGTGGTGCCGGCGGGCGGGCGCACCTCGCTCTGCGGCGCGGCGGTGCCGCTCGCCGACGGGCCGCCCAGCGTGGTGCTGAGCCTCGAGCGGCTCGACCGGCTGCGCGAGGTGGACGCGCTGGACAACTCCCTGATCGCCGAGGCGGGCTGCACGGTGCAGGCGGTGCAGCAGGCGGCCGAGGCGGCGGGGCGGCTCTTCCCGCTGCAGTTCGGCGCGCAGGGGAGCGCCCTGATCGGCGGCGCGCTCTCCACCAATGCCGGCGGCATCCGCACGCTGCGCTACGGCAATGCGCGCGACCTCGTGCTCGGGCTCGAGGTGGTGCTGCCCGACGGGCGGGTGCTCGAGGATCTGCGCCGCGTGCGCAAGGACAACTCCGGCTACGCGCTGCGCCACCTGTTCATCGGCGCGGAGGGCACGCTGGGCGTGATCACCGCCGCCTCGCTCAAGCTCTTCCCGCGCCTCGTGGCGCGCGAGACGGCGCTCGCGGCCGTGGCCTCCCCGCGCGCGGCGCTCGCGCTGCTGGCGCGCTGCCAGGAATGCGGGGCCGAACTCGTGGCCTTCGAGCTGATCCATCGGCGCTGCATCGAGATCGCGCTGCGCCACGGCGCGGGGCTGCGGCCGCCCATGCCGCTCGCGGCGGAGTGGTATTGCCTCGTGGAATGCGCGAGCCCGCACGCCGCCATCCCCGTGCGCGCGGCGCTGGAGGGCGCGCTGATGGCCGGCATCGAGGCCGGCGAGGCCGAGGAGGTGGTGCTCTGCGAGACCGAGGCGCAGCGCCGCAACCTCTGGGCCATCCGCGAGGATTTCCCCGAATGCGCGCGGCGCGAGGCGCCGGGCCTGCCGACCGACACCGCGGTGCCCGTCTCGCGCATCCCCGATTTCCTGGAGCGTGTGGCGGCGCTCATCGCCCGCGCCTATCCCGAGGGGCGGATGGTGGCGCTCGGCCACATGGGCGATGGCAACATCCATCTCTCGCTGCAGGCCCCGCGCGGGATGAGCCACGCCGAATGGGCGGCGCGCGCGCCGCGCTTCGAGGAGGAGGTGGGCGAGATCGCGGTGGAACTCGGCGGCAGCTTCTCGGCCGAGCACGGCATCGGGCAATCGAAGCGCGCGGCGATGGCGGCGCTGAAGCCGCCGCTGGCGCTGGAGGTGATGCGCGGCATCAAGGCGCTGCTCGACCCCGCGGGGCGGATGAATCCGGGCAAGGTGCTGCCGTAACGATCCGTCCGGCCGCGGCTTTGCCGATGACGCGCGGCCCGCCGCGGCGGTAGGATCGCCACCCGGCGCGGGCCGGGGCGCGGGTCGAGGAAGCAAGCCATGTGGCGTTGCGCGCTGCTGCTGATGGCCGTCATCGCGCTCGAGGCCTGCGCGCCGGCCGCGCCGCCCGCGGCCCTCGCCGGGCCGCCCTCGGCCGCGCCCGCGCCCGATCCCTCCCTCGCTGCGGAGCTCGAGCGGCTGCGCGCCAGCTTCGCCGCCGAGGCCGGCGCGGCGCGCGCGCCCGATCCCTCCGCGCGCGAGGCCCGCGTCGCGCGGGCGCGCGCGGCGCTGGAGGCCTCCGCCTACCGCCCCTCCGGGCCGGAACTCCTGGTGGCCGTGGACCGTAACCCGGAGGTGCAGGCCCTGTCCGTGATGCTCGCGCGGCCGGAGGGGCCGTGGGAGGTGGTGGGCGAAAGCCTGGTCTCCACCGGCGCGCGCGGCCGGCGCGGCCATTTCCTGACGCCCACCGGCGTGTTCCTGCACACCGACGCGATCCTCGATTACCGCGCGCTCGGCACGCGCAACGCGCTGGGGGTGCGCGGCCTCGGCGCGCGCGGGATGCGGGTGTGGGATTTCGGCTGGCTGACGGCCGAGAAGGGCTGGCGCGAGGATGGCGAGACGGCGTTGATCCGCTTCCTGCTGCACGCCACCGATCCCGATCTGCTGGAGCCGCGCCTCGGCCGTCCGGCCTCGCAGGGCTGCGTGCGCATCCCCTCGGGCGTGAACCGCTTCCTGGATCTGCAGGGCGTGCTGGACGCCGACCATGAGCGCGCGGCGCGCGCGGGCGATGCGCGCTTCGCCGCGCTGCTGCACCCGGAACGGAGGCCGAGCCCCTTCGCGGGCCGTGCGCTGATCGTGCTGGACAGCGGCGCGCCCGAGGATCCGCCGCGCTGAGCGACCCCGGTGGACGGAGGGCGGGCGCCCCGCCTACAAGCGCGGCGTCGGGGTGTGGCGCAGCCTGGTAGCGCGCCTGTTTTGGGTACAGGAGGTCGTGGGTTCGAATCCCGCCGCCCCGATGTCCGCGCCGGCGTTATCTCTCCGCTTCCGGCGTGCGCGCCGCATAGGCGGCCCAGGCGGCGAGGCGGTCGGGCTTGCTTCGCCAGTCGCCCGCCTCGATCCGCGGGAAGCGCGCCGCCTCGTCCATCAGATAGACATAGGCGCGCAGCACGCCCCGCGGCGTGGCGACGGGCAGCACGCTGCGGCGGTAATGCCCGCCCGGCGCGCCGCCGGGTTCGGCGCCCTCCAGCGCGTCCATGCCCGCGAGCCGGTCGAGGGGAAGTTCCACCACCTCGCCCGCCACCTCGCCCTCGCCGAGCCGCACGGCCGGGTAGGGGCCGACATCGTGCAGCACGGCGCGGATGCGCCCCGGAAGGCGCGGCAGGCCCGCGAGGTGATGCGCGTTCGCCTCGCCCTCCATCAGCGTGCCATAGACGAAGAGATGCGCGATGGTGAGCGGCGCGGGGCGATCCTCGGCGGCGGCCTCCAGCATCGCGTGGGCGATGCCGTGCGCCGCCTGGCCGCGCCGCACCACCGAGAGGTAGTGCGGGTGCGGGCGGTGGAAGCGCTCGGGCGTCGCGCGATAGGTCATCGCCGCGCGCAGCGTGCCGTCGGGCAGCACCACATGGCAGGGGGTGCGCCGGTAGGCGAAGGGCGCGCCCTCCTTCGCGTCGAGCGCGGCCAGCGCCGCCGCGTTCGCCTCGAACAGCACGCCCTCCACCGCCTGGCCCGGCGCGGGGCGCAGGTTCAGCGCCCCGCCCTGGCGCGAGGCGGCGAAGCGGTCGAAGGCGAGTTCCTCGTCGAGCAGCAGCGCGGTGGAGAGGGGCGCGAGCCGCGCCCCCGCGAAGCCCTTGCGCGCGCAGAAGGCGGTCCAGTCCTCGGCGTCGAGGTTCGAGCCGTAGCCGAAGTAGAGCGTCATGCCAGCGCGGCCCGCGCCTCGGCCAGCGCCGCGCGCTCGGCCTCGCCGAGCCGCGGGTAGTGGAGGTCGAGGCCCTCCAGCGTCTGCACGATGGCGCCCACCACGACGAGGCGGGTGAGCCATTTGCGGTCGGCCGGAACGACCCACCAGGGCGCATGCGGTGCGGCGGTGGCGCGGATGGCTTCGTCGTAGGCGTGCATGTAGTCCGTCCAGTGGCGGCGCTCGGCCACGTCGTTCGGCGAGAATTTCCAGTTCTTCTCCGGCTGGTCCAGGCGTTCGAGGAAACGGCGGCGCTGCTCCTCGAGGGAGACGTGCAGGAAGAACTTGAGCAGCACCACGCCCTGCCGCGCGAGGTAGCGCTCGAAGGCCGCGATGTCCTCGAGCCGTTCCTTCCAGATGCGCTTCGTCACCATCCGCTCGGGCAGGCGCTGGGCGGCCAGGATGCGCGGATGCACGCGCACCACCAGCACCTCCTCGTACCAGGAGCGGTTGTGGATGCCGATCTCGCCGCGGCGCGGCAGATGCGCGATGTGGCGGCGCAGGAAATCCTGGTCGAGCTCGGCGGGGGAGGGGGCCTTGAAGCTCGTCACGAAGCAGCCCTGCGGGTTCACGCCGGAGAAGACGTGCTTGATGGTGCCGTCCTTGCCGGCGGCGTCCATCGCCTGGAACAGGCAGAGCACCGCCCAGCGGTCCTGGGCGTAGAGCCTGTCCTGCAGCTCCGCGAGGCGCTCGACGCCCTGGCGCAGCAGCTCCGGCGCGTCGTCCTTCCCGATGGTGATGCCGTGCTTGCCCGCGGGGTCGTGGTCCTTCAGGCGGAAGCCCTTGCCGTTCTCGACGCGGAAGCGGGCGAGGGTGGCGTCGGCGCGCTGGCTCATGCGCGCGATGCTGGCAGCGCCGTGCCCGCGCGCCAAGCCCAGAGCAGGCTCGCGGCCTGGAGCAGCACGGTCAGCCCCATCGCCCAGGCGTAGCCCGCCGCATCCCAGCCGCCGGCCGCCGTGCGCGGCCAGAGGTCGAGGATCGCGCCGATCGCGTATTGCAGCACGAAGACCAGCACCAGCATCGCGCCGTTGATCGCGGTGGCGACGCGCCCCGCGAGCTCGGGGCCGAAGCGCTGGCCCACCGCCGCATAGCCCGCGGGCCCCGAGGAGCCGCAGAAGGCGAAGAGGAACCAGGCGAGGCCGAGCCAGGAGAGCGCGCCGGGCGGGTGCAGGATGAACAGGAGTTGCAGCGCGAACTGCGCGCCCATGCCCAGCAGCGGCACCAGCATGGGCGAGGCGCCGCGCGCCTGGAAGAAGCTCGCCGCCTGGCCGGTGCCGATGGAGCCGAGCGCCATGCCGCCTGCGTAGCAGAACAGCACCAGCGCCCGCGCCGCCTCGCCGAGCCCCGCGACGTCGCGCAGCCAGGGCCCCGCCCAGAGGCCCTGATAGACGAAGTTCATGGCCGAGAGCACCATGATCGCGGGCACGAAGCGCAGGAAATAGGGGTGGCGGAAGATCGGGCCGAAGGCCGCGATCTCGGCCGCGAGGCCCCGCCGCGGCGGCGGCGTCCATCCCGGCGGCGCATCCGCGAGCGAGAACCAGATCCAGGCGGCCACCGCGCAGGCCAGCAGCGCCAGCAGGGCGAAGCCGCCGCGCCAGCCCAGCAGGGGCAGCAGGGATTGCAGCGGCAGCGTCGCCATCATCCCGCCCAGCGCGCCGACGAAGACGCCGCTGCCCGTCAGCGCCGCCACCCGCGCCTTGGGGAACCACTGCGCGTTGGCCTTGAGCATCGCCATGAGCCCGGCCGAGATGCCCACACCCGTGACGAAACGCCCGAGGCCGAGGATCAGCGGCCCCTCTGCCAGCGCGCAGAGCGCGAAGCCCGCCGCCGCCGTCAGCGCCAGCACCGTCTGCACCCGCCGCGCGCCGTAGCGGTCGAGCGCCACGCCCACCGGAAGCTGCGCCGCCGCGTAGGCCACGAAGAACACCGCCGCCAGAAGCCCGAGATCGGAGGCGGAGAGCGCGAACTCCACCGCCAGCAGCGGGCCGATGAGGGCGAGCACCGCACGGCTCGCCTGGTTGAGGAAATTCACCGCCGCGAGCGGCAGGGTGATGCGCGCGAAATCCCTCATGAGAGGCGCAGCCGGACGCTGATCGGGCAATGGTCCGAGAGGCGGTCGCGGAAGGCAGGATCGCGCTCGGCATAGACCATCACGCGCAGGCTGTTGCGCTGCAGCCAGTCGCGGGCGGGGCCGCCGAGGAGGATGTGGTCGATGAAGGGCCGCCCGCCGCGCGCATCGGCCCAGCAGGGGTTGGAGGCGCCCTCGGTGGCGCGCGTCAGCGGCGCGGCGGCGGCGAAGAGCGCGCTCATCTCGTCGCGCGGGTGGTCCATCCGGCGGTTGAAGTCGCCCAGGATGGCGAAGGCCGCGCCCTCGCGCCGGCGCTCCGCGATCCAGCGCGCCAGCACCTCGGCCTGGCGGATCAGGTTCTCGCACTCGCGGCCGCGGCTGGCCTGCATCGGCCCCTCGCGGCAGCCGGCGTTGAGGTGGATGGAGAGCAGGCGCAGCCGCCGCCCGTTCGCCTCGATCGTGATGTCGGCGCCGCGGCGCTGGGAGAAGCGCGCCTCGGGCGCGAGGTCGAGGGCGGCGAGATCCTCGTGCTGCGTCACCGCGATTCCGCGCCGCACGGCGAAGCCGGTGCGCTGGATGTCGTTCTCGCGGGTGAAGAAGAACTGGTGTTCGCGCGGGTCGAAGACGCGGGCCGCGGCCTCGGGGCCGTCCACCTCCTGCAGCGCCACCACATGCGCCTCGAGCCGCCGCGCATAGTCGGCAAGGCGCGCGAAATCGCCCGGCTGGCGGGGCGTGAGGCCGCGCGGCAGCAGCTCATCCGTGGCGGTGCGGAGCGTGAGCCAGGCGATGTTCCAGGTGGCGAGCTTGAGCTCGGCGGCGTGGAGGGGGAGGGGGAGGAGGAGGGCGAGGAGGAGAAGGAGGAGGCGCATGGGTCCAGCATGCCCTGAAAACCCGGGCATGCGAGGGGAGGGGATTGTTGTCTCCGCGCCGGACGGCTGTGCTGTCTGGCGGCAAGAGGAGGGAGGCCGTCCTTTGGCGCAGACACCCCAGGCGAAGGCGGGCCGTCCGGACAGGCTGACCGACGGGCAAGCCAAGGAGAAGCTGCAGACCTGGCCGGAAAGCACCGAAGTCTGGGGCGGCGAGTGGCTGCGCGGTCGCCCGGCAAGGGGAGGCGTGTCCCTCTACTCGGCGGGCGCGATCGGGGTGGCGACCGTGCCGGATGGGCTCTGGCTTTGCGCGAGCGGCATGGAGGGAAGAGGGGCCGGCGACGTGATCGCCATCGAAGTCTGCGGCAGCTTGCAGAACTTCTACGACAAGCGGTCGCGCTACGCGCCTGGCACGGTGGCCTTGCAGGCCGAACTGCCGAAGACCTGGCTCGAGGGCGGATATCAAGGCTCCCGCGGCAGGCCCCGTTGGCAGGTCCTGGGCTTGAGTGCGTCGGACAGGACGCGCCTCGCGGTGCGTCACCTGCGCGTGCTGTATGCGCTGACCGCCAGAGATCATGAACAGTGGAAGGCTGAAGGCGTCCGCGCGGCCCATGAGTTCCTCATCCGCCACAGCGCGCTGGGAAGCTTCACCGCACAAGGCTTTCAAGCGTTCCTGGAACGCATGGGACCGTCAGCGAACCTCTATTCGCGCTGAACGACCCCTCCGCGGCCAGGCCGCCAGCAATACGCTCGCGGTCATCAGCACGAAGCCCGCCGCGTGGATGGCGCCGAAGCTCTCGCCCAGGAACAGCACGGCGGTGGCGGCCGCGCTCGCCGGCAGGAAGGCGGTGAAGACGCCCGCCACGCCCGCGCTCACCCGCTTCAGCCCCTGGAACCACAGCAGCAGGCAGAGCACGCTCGCCGTCACGGAGTGGAACAGCAGCAGCCCGGCGAGTGCGGGATCGGCCAGCGCGGCGGCCGCCCCCCAATCGGGCAGGGCGAAGGGCAGCAGCACCGCGGCCGAGAAGACCTGCATCCAGAGCGAGGCGGTGAAGACCGGCGCCACCCCCGCGATGCGCTTGGCCAGCAGCACATAGACCGCCTCGCCGCACACCCCCGCGAAGACCAGCAGATTGCCCAGCGCCGAGGATCCGTCCGCGGCCCCGCCGAGCCGCGCCAGGGTGATCGCCGCCATGCCGAGCCCCGCCAGCCCCGCCGCCAGCCATTGCCGCGGCAGCAGCCGCTCGCGCAGCCAGACGAAGCTGCCCAGCGCCACCACCGCCGGCAGGGTGGCGAGCACGAGGCCCCCCTCCAGCGCCGAGGTCAGCCGCAGCCCCGCCAGCAGCCCCGCATTGTAGATCGCCGTGCCGAACAGCGCCTGGAGGAAAAGGTTGCGCTTCTGCGCGGGCGTGACGCGCACGCGGCCCTCGATCCAGCGCGCGAGCGGCCAGAGGATCGCCACCGCCAGCAGGCAGCGCAGGCAGGCGATCATCGCGATGGGCAACTGCTCGGCCAGCAGCTTCGCCACCCCCACATTGGCGCCCACCAGCGCCATGGCGAGGGCGAGCTGCGCCTGGGCGAGGATCACCCCTCCCCCTCGCGCCGAAAGGGGGAATGCTCCATCAGCGCGGCCATGCGCGCGCGCACGGCCGGGCGCTCGGCCTCCAGGAACTGCGCGACCGCGCGCGAGAGCCCGGCATGGCGGATGAGGTGCGCCGAATAGGTCTCCACCGGCAGATAGCCGCGGGCGATCTTGTGCTCGCCCTGCGCCCCCGCCTCCACGCGCGGCAGCCCGTGTTCGATGGCGAACTCGATGGCGCGCAGGTAGCACAGCTCGAAGTGCAGGAAGGGCACCTCCTCCGAACAGCCCCAGTTGCGGCCGTAGAGCGCCTCGCGCCCCAGCAGGTTCAGCGCGCCGGCCACGGGTTCGCCGTCGCGCTCGGCCCACATCAGCACCACGCGCTCGCCCAGCCGCTCGCCCAGCAGCGGCCAGAAGCGCGGCGTGAGATAGGCGCTGCCCCAGCGCGCATCCACCGTGTTCCGGTAGAAGCCATGGAAGGCCTGCCACTGCGCGGGCGTCACCTCGGGCCCGCGCAGGGTGCGCAAGGTGAGCCCGCTCTCGGCCACGCTGCGCCGTTCGCGCCGCAGCGCCTTGCGCTTTCGCGCCGAGAGCGCGGCGAGGAAATCCTCGAAGCTGCCATAGCCCCGGTTGTGCCAGTGGAACTGCACGCCGATGCGCGTGAGCCAGCCAGAGGCGACCAGCGCCTCCCACTCCTCGCGCGTGCAGAAGGTGACATGGACGGAGGAGCAGTCGAGCGCCTCCATCGCCTGGCGCAGCGCCTGCGCCAGCGCCGCCACCCGCACGCCGGGCCGGCGCAGCAGCCGCGGCCCCGGCACCGGGCTGAAGGGCGAGGCGACCTGCAGCTTGGGGTAGTAGCGCCCGCCCGCGCGCTCATAGGCGTCCGCCCAGCCATGGTCGAAGACGTATTCGCCATAGCTGTGCGCCTTGGCGTAGCAGGGCGCGCAGGCGACGAGCGTGCCCGCGGCGTCGCGCAGCGCCAGGTGCTGCGGCAGCCAGCCGGTGCGCGGGCCCGTGCTGCCCGACTCCTCCAGCGCCGAGAGGAAGGCGTGGCACACGAAGGGGTTGTCGCCGGCGCAGGCGTCCCACTCGGCCGCGCCGATCTCGGCGATGGCGCGGTGCAGGGTGAGCGTGAGGGGAGAGCCGTCCATGACCCCGGATGTGGGGCGGATCAGGCGAGTTCCAGGATCGCCTCGACCTCCACCGCCGCGCCGCCGGGCAGGGCGCTCACCCCCACCGCGCTGCGCGCGTGCCGCCCCGCCTCCCCGAAGGCGGCCACCGCGAGGTCGGAGGCGCCGTTGACCACCGCGGGCTGGCCGCCGAAGCCCGGGGCGCTGTTCACATAGCCGGTGATGCGCAACACCCGCGCCACCCGGTCGAGATCGCCGCCCGCCGCCGCCCTGGCCTGGGCGAGCACGTAGAGGAAGCAGAGCGCGGCGGCCTGCTTCGCCTCCTCGAGGGTGATCTCGGCGCCGACCTGGCCGACCGGATGGATCTTTCCGTCCTTCCAGGGCACCTGGCCGGAGACGTAGATCGTCTTTCCGCTCACCGTGAAGCCGACATAGTTGGCCACCGGCGCGGCGGGCTCCGGCAGGGCGAGGCCGAGGGCGGCGAGGCGTGCTTCCACGTTCGACATGGCGATGTCCTTCAGGCCTTCAGGCGGCGGGGCTCAGCCCGCCGAGGCGACCACGCGCAGGCCGCGTCGCCGCTCGGGCGCGCTGGGCAGGTCGAGCGGCAGCAGCGGCGCGGGGTCGGGGGTGCGGGCGGGCGCGCCTTCCTCGCCCTCGGGCTGGGGCAGGGCGGCGCCCAGATGGTCGAGGGCGAGGCGGCGGAAGGCCCAGTCGAGCAACGAGGTGGCGCGCGGGATGTCCGGGTCGCCCTCCACCGCCCCGGTGGGCCCGAAGC
>JBKBSR010000097.1:0-9955 GCA_046291055.1 Roseococcus sp. | reverse complement strand
CCTGGGCGTGCGCCGCGGCGCAGGAGCGCCCGCGGCGCACGGCGCACGCGGCCGACTCAGCGCCCCGGGGCGGGGGTCAGCAGCCGACGCCGCACCGAGGCGAAGGCGCTTTCGGCATCCAGATCGGCGCGGACATAGCCCACGCCGCTCGCCGGCTCATGGGGGTTGGCGAGGGCGGTGGCCCCGGTCACCGGATCCTCGTTGGGCTGGGTGGCGAGGATTTCGGTCAGCGGGCCCTCGCTCATGCCGTCGCGCCAGCGCTGGCGCCAGACGCTGACGCTGCCGCCGCGCACCTGCTCGGGCCAAGTCGTGGTCTGCAGCGGGGGGCCGAGCGCGGCGCCCACCTGGCGGAACACCTCGGCCACCGTCACGCGCTGCTCCAGGGGCTGGAAGGCCTCCACCCGCACCACGCGGTGCCCGCGCTGCGGGTCGTTGAGCAGATGCACGCGGATGTTGGCGCAGGTGAGCGGCGCGCCGCGCGGCAGGCAGTCGTCATCGGCCGGCACGGCGACGATCAGGCGCGTGAGCCCGTCGGGCGGCAGATCCGCCTCCTGCTCGACGGAGAGCCCGGCGGCCTGCAGCACCTCGACCGCCTCGCTGCGCGACATGTCGAGGTCGATCTCCCGCGCGGCGGCGAGCACGGAGAGGCCGAGCCCGGCGGCGCCGGGCGCGGCGGTCTGCGCCTCGGAGGGCGCGGGCGCGGCGCCCAGCAGAAGCAGGGCGGCGAAAGCCAGGGACCGGAAAGGGCGCATCGGAGAGGCTCTCCATCGGCGGGCGAGGCGGTTGGGCCTCGCGTCTTGTGGTCATATATGCACGGCGCGTGCCGCGGCCGCTTTCATCCGGATCAAACCCATGCGCCGGGCGCGCATGTGGCCTGCGCGGAGCCGGGTGCATGCCCATGACCCGGCGCAAGGCCCTGGTCGGCGGCGCGGTCGGGGGGCTTGCCTGGCCCGCGCTCGCCGTCGGCTCGGACGAGCAGGACTGGGCCGAGTTCCGCCAGCGCTTCCTGCTGCCCGAGGGAAGGGTGGTGGACACGGGCAACCGCAACGTGTCGCATTCCGAGGGGCAGGGCTGGGCGATGCTGGCGGCGGTGCGCGCCAATGACCAGCCCGCCTTCAACCGCATCCTCTCCTGGACGCTGGCCAATCTCCGCCGCCCCTCGGACAGCCTGCACGCCTGGCGCTGGTCGCCCGACAGCACGCCGCCGGTCACCGACCTCAACAACGCGAGCGACGGCGATCTCTTCATCGCCTGGGCGCTGGTGGAGGCGGCGGAGCGCTGGAACCAGCCCGAGCTGATGCGCCGCGGCCTGGCCATCGCGCGCGACCTGCAGCGCGCCTGCTTCTTCAACCTCGGCCGGCGCTGGTTCTTCCTGCCGGGGGCCTACGGGTTCCGGAACCCGAACCGCATCGTGCTGAACCTCTCCTACTATGCGCTGCCGGCCTTCCATGCGCTGGGGCGGCTGACGCGCGATCCCGTCTGGGCGCGGGTGGAGGCGGACGGGCTCGCGCTGCTGGGCGAGGCGCGCTACGGCCGCTGGGGGCTCCCGCCGGACTGGCTGGAGATCGACCTGCTGAACGAACGCCTCGCGGTGGCGCGCAACTGGCCGCCGCGCTTTTCCTTCGATGCGGTGCGGATTCCGCTCTACCTCTGCTGGGGCGGCTCGGCCCGCCATGTGGCCGTGCAGTCCAGCGTGGAGTTCTGGATGCAGATGGACGGCCGGCCCATCCCGGCCTGGACGGATTTCCGCGGCGACCAGATCGCGCCCTATCCGGCGAATGCGGGCATCGCGAGCGTGGCCCAGCTCTGCCGCGCCGCGCGCGAGGGGCGCGGCAACCCCGCGCTGATGCCGCGCCTCGCCGCCGCGACGGACTATTACGCGGCCGCGCTCGCCATGCTGGCGCGCATGGTCTGGCGCGACCTGCGGCTGGGCTGAGACCGCAGCGGGATGGATCCCCGAGCGCAGCGCCATTTTCGGCTCGCCGCGCGAAGCGAGACCGCGCGATAGCCGCCGGCGGACGCCGCGGTCAGGACTGGACGGAGGTTGCGAGATCGCGGAGCGGGCTGGCGGACAGGGTGGGATTCGAACCCACGGTCGGCTTGCACCGACTTCGGTTTTCGAGACCGACGCGATCGACCACTCCGCCACCTGTCCGCGGCGCCACGCCGTTTATCGGCACGGGCGCGGCGGCGCAAGACCACCGCCCCCCGCCCAGCTATCGGAGCACCCGCCCGGCCACGGCGTCGAGCTTGGCCAGCAGCGCCGGATCGCGCTTCTCCGGCGCGGTGATCAGCGCATTGTCAAGCGCCCGGTCGCAGCCCGCCGGACAGGGTCCGCGCGGACGCCCGAGGCGCGGCACCAGCGCCCTGACCAGTGCGCGCGCCCTCTCGGCATTGCCGCTCAGCACCTTCACCACCTGCTCGACGGTCACATGGTCATGCTCGGGGTGCCAGCAGTCGTAGTCCGTGACCATGGCCACGCTCGCGTAGCAGAGCTCCGCCTCGCGGGCGAGCTTGGCCTCGGGCATGTTGGTCATGCCGATCACATGGCAGCCCCAGGCGCGGTAGAGCTCGCTCTCGGCCTTGGTGGAGAACTGCGGCCCCTCCATCACGAGGTAGGTGCCGCCGCGCGTCATCGGCAGGTCGAGCTCCGCGCCCGCCGCCTCCACCGCGTCGCCCAGCCGCGGGCAGGTCGGCTGCGCGAGGGAGACATGCGCCACGCAGCCCGGCCCGAAGAAGGATTTCTCCCGGGCGAAGGTGCGGTCGATGAACTGGTCCACGATCACGAATTGCCCGGGCGGCAGCTCCTCGCGCAGCGAGCCGACGGCGGAGAGCGAGATCACGTCCGTCACGCCCAGCCGCTTCAGCGCGTCGATGTTCGCGCGGTAGTTCAGCGCGGACGGCGGCAGCGGATGCCCCTTGCCGTGGCGCGGCAGGAAGACGCAGCGCACGCCCGCCAGCCGCCCGGTGAGGATCTCGTCCGAAGGCTCGCCCCAGGGGGTGAAGACGCGCCGCCAGGCGCGCTCCTCCAGCCCGTCGATGTCGTAGAGGCCCGAGCCCCCGATAATGCCGATGACGGGTTCGATCGTCGCGCTCACCCGGGCCCCCTCCGCGATGGCGATGCGCGCGCTCAGCCGCGCGCCTCGAGCGGCACGTAGTCGCGCCGCCCCGCGCCGGTGTAGAGCTGGCGCGGGCGTCCGATGCGCTGGCCCGGATCCTCCACCATCTCCTTCCACTGGCTCACCCAGCCCACCGTGCGCGCGACGGCGAAGATGGCGGTGAACATGGAGGTCGGGATCTCCATCGCCTTGAGGATGATGCCCGAGTAGAAGTCCACGTTCGGATACAGCTTGCGCGAGATGAAGTAGTCGTCCGTCAGCGCGATCCGCTCGAGCTCGCGCGCGATGTCGAGCAGCGGCTCGTGCGTCACGCCCAGCGAGGCGAGCACCTCGTCGCAGCTCTCCTTCATGATCTTCGCGCGCGGGTCGAAGTTCTTGTACACGCGGTGGCCGAAGCCCATCAGCTTCGCGGTGTTGTTCTTGTCCTTCACCTGCTCGATGAAGGCGGGGATGTTCTTCGGGTGGCCGATGTCGGAGAGCATCTTCAGCACCGCCTCGTTCGCGCCGCCATGGGCGGGGCCCCAGAGCGCGGCGATGCCGGCGGCGATGCAGGCGAAGGGATTGGCCCCCGTCGAGCCCGCGAGGCGCACCGTGGAGGTGGAGGCGTTCTGCTCGTGGTCCGCGTGCAGGATCAGGATGCGATCCATCGCCTTGGCCAGCACGTCGGGCACCTCGTAGTCCTCGGCGGGCACGGACTTCAGCATGTGGATGAAGTTGCGCGCGTAGCCCTGCGGGCCGTTGGTCAGCACGTTCTTCGGATAGACGAAGGGCTGGCCGAGCGAATACTTGTAGGCCATGGCCGCGATGGTCGGCACCTTGGCGATCAGGCGGAAGGCCGCGATCTCCCGCGCGCGCGGGTCGTTGATGTCGATGTTGTCGTGATAGAAGGCCGCGAGCGCCCCCACCACGCCGCACATCACCGCCATCGGGTGGGCGTCGCGCCGGAATCCGTCGAAGAAGCGGCGGATCTGCTCGTGCACCATGGTGTGGTAGATCACGCCCTTGCGGAACTCCGCGAGCTGCGCCTCGTTGGGCAGCTCGCCGTTCATCAGCAGGTAGCAGACCTCGATGAAGTCGCTCTTCTCCGCGAGCTGTTCGATCGGGTAGCCGCGATACATCAGCACGCCCGCGTCGCCGTCGATGTAGGTGATCTTGCTCTCGCAGGAGGCGGTCTCGCCATAGCCCGGATCGAAGGTGAACAGGCCGAGCGTGGAGTAGAGCTTGCGGATGTCCACCACCTGCGGCCCCATGCTGCCCGAGAGCAGGGGGAAACTGGCGCTGCGGTTGGAGCCGTCCACGGAAATCGTGATCGAGCCGTTGCTGGTCATGGTCCTCG
This sequence comes from Roseococcus sp., assembly GCA_046291055.1. Lineage (GTDB taxonomy): Bacteria > Pseudomonadota > Alphaproteobacteria > Acetobacterales > Acetobacteraceae > Roseococcus. The sequence continues at coordinate 5,500 of JBKBSR010000097.1, read as the reverse complement.
GCCTTCCTCGAATGGGGAGAGCGGCATGGCGCGCCCCGCCTGCCGTCTGTTGCGGCGCAGAATAGGGCAGCCGCCGCGCTTGTCCATCACGGCGCGCCCAGGCCCAGGATCTCCTGCCGCGCCAGGGCGAGGCTCCCGGCGTCGGGCGCGCAGATCAGCCCGCCCTGATGGCGCAGCGGCGAATAGGGCGCGCCGTCGAACTGCGCCGAGGCGCCGCCCGCCTCGGCGTGGATGAGCTGGCCCGGCGCATGGTCCCAGGGCATCAGCCGGTTGTAGACGAGCAGATGCGCGCCCCCGGTGGCCGCGAGCCGATACTCGTGCGCCGCGCAGCGGAAGTTCAGGGCCGCCCCCAGCGCCGGCAGCCGCGCCAGCACCGCCGCCTTGCGCTCGGGCGCCATGAACCCCCAGGAGACGGCGCCCACCATGCGCCCGAGCGGCACCGGCGGGGCCACCCGGCAGTCACGCCGCGCCCCCTGGCGCGAGAGGCTCCAGGCCCCCTCCCCGCGCAGGCCGATCAGCGTGTCGTCGCCCAGCGGATCATGGATCCAGCCCGCCGCCGTCTCGCCCCGCAGGATGGCCGCCGCCATCACGCCGAAGAGCGGCACGCCGGCGGCGAAGTTCGCCGTGCCGTCCACCGGGTCCACCACGAAGGCGAGCGGCGCGTCGGCGAGGCGGCGCAGCAGGGCGGGATCGGCCGCCGCGGCCTCCTCGCCCACGATCAGCGCGCCGGGGAAGCGCGCCGCGAGCCCCGCGGCGATGCGGCGTTCGGCCGCCTCGTCGGCCTCGGTCACGAGGTCGAGCGGCCCGGACTTGGCGCGCACCTCGCCCTCAGCCAGGCGGCGGAAGCGCGGCAGCACCTCGCGCGCCGCCGCCTCGCGCAGCAGCGCGGCCACATCCTCGGCCTCGCGCCAGGAGAGGCTCATGCGAGCTGCGCGAAGCGCGCGCGATCGGCGGGGCTGAGCCGGACGGTCAGGCGCAGGCGCCCCTCCGCCTCCTCGCGCGCGATCACCTCGCCATGGCGATAGAGCCAGGCGATGCGCGCCCCGTCGCTCGCGGGAAGCTCCACGCGCTCGGTGACGAGGCTCGCCCCAAGCCGCGCGTCCAGCGCCGCGCGCAGCGCATCGAGCCCCTCGCCGGTGAGGGCCGAGACGGCGAGCGCGCCGGGGAAGCGCGCCGCGATGGCCTCCGGCCCGCCGAGCAGATCGGCCTTGTTCAGCACCTCGATGCAGCGCCCGCGCCAGCCGGCGTCCAGCGTCGCCTCCGGCCCCTCGGCCATGCCGTCCAGCACGGCATGCACATCGGCGCGCTGGGCGGCGCTGTCGGGGTGGGCCACGTCGCGCACATGCAGGAGCACGTCCGCGGCCGCCACCTCCTCGAGCGTGGCGCGGAAGGCCTCGACGAGCTGGGTGGGCAGGTCGCTGATGAAACCCACCGTGTCGGAGAGGATGGCCTGCCGCCCCGAGGGCAGGGTGATCTGCCGCATGGTGGGATCGAGGGTGGCGAAGAGCTGGTCCTGCGCGTGCACCCCCGCGCCGGTCAGCGCGTTGAACAGGGTGGACTTGCCCGCGTTGGTGTAGCCCACCAGCGCGATGACGGGGTATGGCACGCGCTCGCGCGCGCGGCGGTGCAGGCTGCGGGTGCGGCGCACCTGCTCCAGCTCCTTCTTCAGCCGCACGATGCGCTCGCCGATGAGGCGGCGGTCGAGCTCGATCTGGCTCTCGCCGGGGCCGCCGAGGAAGCCGAAGCCGCCGCGCTGGCGCTCCAGATGCGTCCAGGAGCGGACGAGGCGCGTGCGCTGGTATTCGAGATGCGCGAGCTCCACCTGCAACGCGCCCTCGCGGGTGCGCGCGCGCTCGCCGAAGATCTCGAGGATCAGCCCGGTGCGGTCGATGACCTTCACCCCCCAGGCGCGCTCCAGGTTGCGCTGCTGCACGGGGGTGAGCGCCGCGTCCACCACCACGAGGCCGGCCTGCTGCTCGACCAGCGCCTGGCGCACCATCTCCACCTGCCCCTCGCCCAGAAGGGTGGAGGGACGGCGGCCGCGCAGCGGATGGATGGCCTGATGGACGATGGTGACGCCGATGGAGGCCGCGAGGCCCACCGCCTCGGCCAGCCGCGCCTCTGCGGCGCGGGAGGCGGCGCCCTGCGGCCCGAACTCCGCGACATTGCCGCGCGCGGGGCGCTCGTAGGGAAGGATGACGGCGCAGCGCGCCGGGGGCGCGGCGGTGCTCTCAGTCGTTGCGGGCAGAAGCGGGCTCCCGGGACATGGTGAGCGTGGTCTCGCGCACCGGGGCGGACTGGGCCGCCGCCTGACCGGCCGCCGCGGGGTCGAACAGCATGATGGGCGCGCCCGGCATCACCGTGCTGATCGCGTGCTTGTAGACGAGCTGCGTGTGCCCGTCGCGGCGAAGCAGCACGGAGAAGTTGTCGAACCAGGTGATGATGCCCTGCAGCTTCACGCCATTGACGAGGAACACGGTCACCGGCGTCTTGCTCTTGCGGACGTGGTTGAGGAACACGTCCTGCACGTTCTGCGACTTCTCGGCCATCCAGGCCTCCTTCCTCTCTTGGTCTTCTTGCGCGGCGCCCGCGGGCGGCTCAGCCGCGGAGACTGTCCTTCGTCTCGGCCGGCTTGTCCAGCATGGCAAGGTGGCGCGCCAGGGCATGCCCGTCGGCGAAGGCGAGATCGGGCGCGCAGGCGGCGAGGCCGCCGTCATGCGCCGCATCGCCCAGCAGCACGGCGGTGCAGCCGGCCGCCCGGGCCGCCTGCATGTCGAGCGCCGTGTCGCCCACATACCAGACCTCCGGCCCCGGCGCGGCGCCGAGCGCGGCGAGCGCCATGAGCAGCGGCGCGGCGTCGGGCTTGTCGGCCGCCGCATCGCCCGCGCCCACCAGCACGCCGAAGGCGGAGGCGAGGCCCAGATGCGCGGCCTCCCGCCGCAACAGCGGCCCCTGCTTGTTGGAGACGACGCCGAGCGGCCAGGGTGCGGCCGCCTCCAGCAGCGCGCGCGTGCCCGCAAGCGGGCGCACCACCTCGAGGTGGGAGGCCCGGACCGCGTCATAGAAGATGTCGCGCGCGCGCTCCCACTCCGCCCCGAAATGCTCGGGGAAGCTCTCGCGCAGCGAGCGGCGCACATTGGCCAGCACCTCGGCGCGGGTCCAGGGCGGCTTGCCGAAGGCGGCGAAGGCGGCGTTCAGCCCCGCCTCGATGGCCGCCCAGCCGTCCACCAGCGTGTTGTCCCAGTCGAAGAGGAGGGCGCGCGGCGCGCTCATGCCGTGCCGGAGGCCCGGTCCTCGGCCTGCACGCCCAGGAACTTCAGCTTGCGGTGCAGGGCGCTGCGCTCCATGCCCACGAAGTTCGCCGTGCGGCTGATGTTGCCGCCGAAACGCAGGAGCTGCGCCTCGAGATACTGCCGCTCGAACAGCTCGCGCGCCTCGCGCAGCGGCAGCGTCATGATCTCGGAGGAGCGGTCGAGCCGCAGCATGGCCGGGGCGGCCGAGACGATCTCGGGCGGCAGCGCCTCGGCGCGGATGGGCGCGCCCGCCTCGCCCGGGGCCATGATCAGCAGCCAGTCCACGAGGTTGCGGAGCTGGCGGACATTCCCCGGCCAGTCGTAGGTCTGCAGGGCGGCGATGGTGTCCTCCGCCAGCTCGCGCGGCGGCAGGCCCGCCGCCTCGACCGAGCGGGCCGCGAAGTGGCGGGCGAGGATGGGCACGTCCTCGCGCCGCTCGCGCAGCGCGGGCACGCGCAGCGGCACCACCGAGAGGCGGTAGAACAGATCCTCGCGGAAGCGGCCGGCGGCGATCTCCGCCTGCAGGTCCTTGTTGGTGGTGGCGATCACCCGCACGTCCACCTTCACGCGCGTCGCGCCGCCGATGCGCTCGAAGCCCTGCTCCTGCAGGGCGCGGACGATCTTGCCCTGCGTCTCGAGCGGCATGTCCGCCACCTCGTCGAGCAGCAGGGTGCCGCCATGGGCGCGCTCCAGGACGCCCGCGCGGCGCGGCGCATCGCCCTGCGGCTCCACGCCGAACAGCTCCTCCTCGATGCGCGCGGGGTTGAGGGTGGCGCAGTTGAGCGCGACGAAGGCGCCCTCCGCCCGGCGCGAGCGCGCGTGCAGCATGCGCGCCGCCACCTCCTTGCCCGAGCCCGCAGGCCCGGTGATCAGCACGCGCGAGTTGGTGGGCGCCACCTTCTCGATGGCGTTGCGAAGCTGCGTCACCGCGCCCGAGACGCCGAGCAGCTCGCTCTCCGCCCCGCCGCGCAGGCGCAGCTCGCTCACCTCGCGCCGCAGGCGCGCCGCCTCCAGCGCGCGCGCGACGACGAGCAGCAGCCGGTCGGCCTTGAAGGGCTTCTCGATGAAGTCGTAGGCGCCCTGCTGGATGGCCTGCACCGCCGTCTCGATGGTGCCGTGGCCCGAGATCATCACGCAGGGCACCTGCGGCTCCTCGCGGTGCATGGCCTCGAGGATGCCCAGCCCGTCGAGGCGGGAGTTCTGCAGCCAGATGTCGAGGATGACGAGCGAGGGCCGGCGCGCGCGGAAATGCGCCAGCGCCGTGTCGCTGTTGTGCGCCTGGCGGGTCTCGTAGCCCTCGTCCGAGAGGATGCCGTCGATCAGCGAGCGGATGTCCGGCTCGTCGTCCACGATCAGGATGTCATGCGCCATGCCCGCGCTCCATCACCTGGTCCGCCGCCTCGGCCTCGATGACCGGCAGGAGGAGCTCTGCGCGCGCCCCTGGCCCCTCCCGCGCGTCGGTCAGCACGATGCGTCCGCCATGGTCCTCCATGATCTTCTTCACGATGGCAAGCCCGAGGCCTGTGCCCTTCGGCTTGTGGGTCACGTAGGGTTCCGTCAGCCGCTCGCGCTCCTCGCCGCGCGGCAGGCCAAGCCCGTCATCTTCCACGCTTATCGCCCAGAAGCCGCCGGCCCGGCGCAACGAGAGCGCGATGCGCCCGATGGGCGGCGGGCGCCGGGCGCCCGCCTCCGCCTCCTGCTGGGCGCGCAGCGTCACCGAATCGAGCGCGTTCTGGATCAGGTTCGCCAGCGCCTGGCCGATCAGCCGCCGGTCGCACAGCGCGGGCGCGGGGCCCTCGGGCAGATCGGCCTGCCAGGCGATGTCGGGGCGCGCGTTCTGCGGCAGCACCAGCGCCTCGCGCAGCACATGCGCGAGATCCTCCTCGCGCATCACCGGCTGGGGCATGCGGGCGAAGGCGCTGAACTCGTCCACCATGCGGCCGATGTCCTCCACCTGGCGCACGATGGTGTCGGTGCAGAGCTTGAAGGTGTCCGGATCCTCCTGGATCTGCCTGAGGTAGCGGCGCTTGAGCCGCTCGGCGCTGAGCTGGATGGGCGTGAGCGGGTTCTTGATCTCGTGCGCGATGCGCCGCGCCACATCGGCCCAGGCGGCCTGGCGCTGCGCCTGCACCAGCGCCGAGATGTCGTCGAAGGTCAGCACATAGCCGCGCCCCTCGAGCTCGGGCAAAAGGCACACCAACAACGTG
>JBKBSR010000096.1:0-9962 GCA_046291055.1 Roseococcus sp. | reverse complement strand
CCGTGCCAGATCATGCAGTCGAGCACCAGGAAGCTTCCCGCCGGGGCCTCCACCTGGCGGCGCTGGGCGCGCAGCACGCGCTCGGAGGGGAAGGCCTCCTCCTTGTGCGAGGCGGGGATCACCCAGGTCGCGCCGTTCTCGGCGGTGAAGGGGTCGAGGCAGAACAGCGCGTTCAGCGCCAGCGGGCGCGAGCTGACGAAATGCTGGTAGGGCAGGTCCCGGTGGTAGGGGGACTGGCTGTAGCGCTCTGTGCCGGCCGGGTTCACGATGCCGTTCTGCTGGTTGAGGATGAAGCCCGGCCCGATCAGCGCCTCGCATAGCGCGAGGATGCGCGGGTTGGCCGCGAGCGCGAGGAAGCGCGCATCCTCGGCCAGCGGGCAGCGCAGCAGGTCGGCCTCGCCCACGCGGCGGCGCAGCTCGGCGAGCTCGTCGGTCGCGGCCTTGCGGCGCAGCGCCTCGAAGCCCTCGCGCAGCCCCTCCATCTCGGCCTCGCTCAGCCCCGCATCCACCACGGCGTAGCCGAGCAGGCGCAGCGTCTCGGCCGCCTCCTCGATGGCGGTGTGCGCCTCGTTGGCGATGCGCACGCCGTAGCGCGGTGTGGCGTCCATGGCCGGCGGCCTCCCCTTTGCCGCCTCGTCTGATAGGGGGGCGGGCGGCCCTCGCCAAGCCGGGGGTTTTCGTCTAGGCGGGCCGCGCCGCCACCGCGCCGGAACCGCCCGTGAAGCTCTCGATCGTATCGACGCTCTACCGCTCGGCTCCCGGCCTGGAGGAGTTCCACCGCCGCTGCATGGCGGCGGCCGAGCCGCTCTTCCAGGAGGTCGAGATGGTCCTCGTGGACGACGGCTCGCCCGACGAGAGCCTCGAGATCGCCCTCGCGCTGCAGGCGCGCGACCCGCGCGTGGTGGTGGCCGAGCTCGCGCGCAATTTCGGCCACCACAAGGCGATGATGACGGGGCTCAGGCTCGCCACGGGCGATCTCGTCTTCCTGCTCGACAGCGACCTCGAGGAGCCGCCCGAATCCCTCGCCGCCTTCCACGCGAAGCTGACGGGCGAGGGCTGGGACGTGGTCTATGGCGTGCAGCCCGCCCGCCGCGGCGGCTGGTTCGAGCGCGCCACCGGCGAGGCCTTCTACCGGCTGATGGAGGCGCTGTCGGACCGCAGCATCCCGCGCAACCTGCTCACCGCCCGGCTGATGCGCCGCGACTATGTGGACGCGCTGACGGCGCATGAGGACCGCAGCTTCCAGATGTCGGACCTCTGGGTGCTGACGGGCTTCCGCCAGGCGCCGATGGAGGTCGAGAAGCTCTCCCTCTCGCCCACCACCTACACGCTGTCGCGGCGCATCCGCATGGCGGTGGAGCATGTCACCACCACCTCGACGCGGCTGCTCCATCTCGTCTTCTACACCGGCCTCGCGCTCTCGGGGCTGGCCGTCGCCGTCGCGCTGGTGCTGCTGCTGCGCTACCTCACCCACGGGGTGGCGATGGAGGGCTGGACCTCGGTGTTCCTCTCGGTGTGGTTCTTCGGCGGGCTGATCGTGCTGGTGCTCGGCATCCTCGGCATCTACATCGCCTCGCTGCTGGAGGAGTCGAAGCGCCGGCCCTACACCCATCTGCGCCGGCTGCACCGCGCCCCGGGGGGCGGGGACGCCGCGCGCGAGGAGTCCCGCCGATGAGCCAGCAGGCGCTGCTGCACCGTGTCGCCCGCTACTATGCCGGCCGCCTGGCCGAGCACGGGGCGAACCCGCGCGGGGTGGACTGGAACGGCGAGGACTCCCAGCGCCTGCGCCACGCGCAGTTCCTGCGCCTGCTCGGCGCCGAGCCCGGGGCCTCGGTGCTCGATCTCGGCTGCGGCTACGGCGATTTCCTCGATTTCCTGCGCGCCCAGGGGCACCAGGGCGCCTATGCCGGCTGGGACGTGGCGCCCGAGATGATCGAGGCCGCCCGCGCCCGCCACCCCGAGGGGCCGGGCGTCTCCTGGCATGTCGGCGCCGAGCCCGACGCGCCGGCCGACTACGCAATCGCCTCGGGCGTGCTGAACGTGAAGGGCGAGGCGGGCGAGGCCGAGTGGACGGCCTATGCGCTGGGCGTGATCGAGACGCTGGCGCGCAGCGGCCGGCGCGGCTTCGGCTTCAACGTGCTCTCCCTCTCCTCCGACCCCGAGAAGCGGCGGCCGCACCTCTATTACGCCGACCCCGCGGCGATGCTGCGCCACTGCCTCGACCGCTACGGCCGGCATGTGGCGCTGCTGCAGGATTACGGGCTGTGGGAGTTCACCGTGCTGGTGCGGCGGGGGTGAGGCGGCGGCGGGGCATGCCGCCCGTATCCTACACCCAGGGCAGGCGCGGCAGGCGGCGCAGCCCGCCGTCGCGCTCCGCCACGCTCAGCCCTCCACCGCGAGGCCGAGCCGCGCCGTGATCTCGGCCAAGCGCGCCTCCAGCCCGGCGCGGTCCCCGGCGGTCCAGACCGCCTGGCCGAAGCGGGCGCGGCCCTCGGTGAAGGCGGGCACCACGCCGCCGGGCGGCAGGTCGAGCGCGAGGTCGGCGAGCCAGGGCTCGGCCGCGAGGCCGGGCAGCGCCGCGGGGTCGTAGCGCAGCCGCCCGCCGCGCGGATCGGCCAGGATCTGCGCCGCCGCCGGGCGCGGCGCCCAGGGCGCGAGAGGCGGCAGCCGGCCGAGCGCGGCGAGGCCCAGCAGCCCCATCACATCCGCCCCGGTCGCGGCCTCGACGAGGCGCATCAGCCCGTTGCCGCCGGTGCGGGGCGAGATTTCGAGCAGCACGGGCCCCTCGGGCGCCAGCACGGCATCGGCGTCGAAGGGCCCCTCGCGGTAGCCCAGCGCGGCGAAGAGCGCCTCGATCTGTGCGCGCAGCGCGGCCTCGGCCCCGGCGGGCAGCGCGGCGGGCACGCGGTGGCCGAGTGTGGCGACATGCGGGGCGGGGGCGGTCAGGCGTTCCGTCACCAGCATGGCGGCGACGCGCCCGCCCTGCATCCAGCCCTCGGCCGTGTGCTGGCTGCCGGGCAGCAGCGCCTCCAGCATCGCCTGCCCGTCGAGGGATTGCGCGGCGGCGGCGGCCAGCGCCCCGGGCAGCGCCGCCTGCTCGGTGACGATCCGCACCCCGCGCGAGCCGCTGCCGCGCAGCGGCTTCACGATCCAGGGGCCGGTCCCGGGCGGCGCCTCGCCCGCGCGCGCGAAGGCGGGGGCGGGCAGGCCGAGCCGCGCCTGGGTGGCGCGGAAATCCGTCTTGCCCAGCAGCGCGGCGGCCGCGGCCGGCGGCGGGGCGGGAATGCCGAGCCGCGCGCCCAGCGCCGCGGCCGTCTCCACCGCCACATCCGAGGCGGCGGCCACCACCCCCTCGCAGCGCTCCGCGCGGAAGGCGCGCGCCACGCCCTCGATGTCGCGCACGTCGCAATGCACCGCCGCATGGGCCAGCGCGTGGCCGGGATTGTCCGGCCGGTTGTCGAGGGTGACCACCTCCGCCCCCAGCGCGATCAGCCGGCGAATGAGCGGCGCCTGCTGCACCGAGGCGGCGAGCACCATCAGCCGCCGCCCCGCGAGCGGGGCCTCAGCGCTCATCGGCGATGCGCCAGCGCGTGCGCCGGCCCTGCAGCAGCCGGTGCGAGCGCACGGCGTAGATCAGGATGCTGACGAGGGCCGCCATCAGCATGGTGGACTGCACGCCCATCATCAGCATCACGCTGGCCCAGCCCGGGATCACGTCCTCCATCGAGAAGCGCAGCCACAGCACGTAGAGCAGCGAGACGAGGGTGAGCAGCAGCGCCGCCGCGCCGATGCCGGCGGTGAGGTAGAAGGGCAGGCGCGAATGGGTGAAGACCAGGTTGGCCGCAAGCCCGAGCGCGCGCGCCAGCGTATAGCCCGACCGCCCCTGCCGCCGCGGCTCGTGGCGCACCGGCGCATTGGCCCGGCGCGGCGTGGCCGAGAGCAGCGCGGCCGTGAGGTAGGTGTACTCGCTCGCCTCGTCCACCGCGTGGTCGGCCACGAAGCGGCGCATGGCGCGGAAGCTGGTGAGCTGGAAGCCGCGCGGCAGGCGGAACAGCCGGCGCAGCAGCCCGTCCACCAGCGCCCCGCCCAGGTTGCGCCCGCCGGAATGGCGCTTCTCGTCATAGGCGCCGATCACGAGATCCGCCCCCTCGGCCAGCGGGGCGAGCAGGGCCGGAATGTCGGCGCCGCGGTGCTGGCCGTCGTCGTCCATGGTCACGACCACGGCGGCCTCGGGCGGCAGGGCCTGCATGCCGCAGAGCAGCGCGTTGTGCTGCCCCATGTTGCGCGCGAGCCTGAGCCCCCGCACCCGGCCCGGATGGGCGTCGCACAGCGCCGAGATGGCGGCCCAGGTGGCGCCCCCATCGGGCGAGGCGTCCTCGACCAGCAGAACGAGCACGGGGATGCCTTCCCGCTCGCAGGTGGCGAGCACCTCCTCCACCACGGCGCCGATGCTGGCGGCCGAGCGGTAGCAGGGGATGACGACGGCGAGCAGGGCGTTCACGGCGCGGCGTCCCTGCGGCGCAGCCCGACGCCCTTGTAGTCGCCCAGGCCGCTGCCGGCGCCCGCGAGGCGCAGCACCCCCTCGCCCGCCGCGTGCAGGGGGCGGGTGAGCCACATCGGCCATTCGACGGGCGCAAGCAGGAAGCGGGCCGGCCAGAAATGCATCTCGGCACGGTGCGTGACCTCGAAGCCCGCCGCCTCGAAGACGGCGAGGCACTCCTCGAGGGAGAGATCGAGCACGCGATGAAGGAAGCCGCGATGGAAGGGCTCCACCATCGCCACGCGCGCGCCGGGGCGCAGCGCGCGGTGCAGCCGTCGCGCGGCGTCCGCCAGGGCCGCCGCATCCCGGCAGGCAGCGGAGAGGCAGCCCAGCACCGCCGCGTCGTCATAGGCCTGCTCGGCGTCGAGATCGAAGACCGACATCACGCCGGCCTCGATGGGCAGGCCCTCATTGAGCGCGCGCGCGATCTCGACCACCGCGGGTGCGAAGTCGAAGCTCGCCACCCGCGCGCCGCGCCGCGCGAGATGGCGCGACAGCCGGCCCGTGCCCGCGCCCACATCCAGCACATGGCGCCCCTTCACCTCGCCCAGCACCGCGTCGATGAAGGCGAACTGCGCGCGCTCGAGCAGCAGGTTGAGGTTGCGGTTGACGAACATGGACACGGCGCTGTCGCGGTAGTCGCGCGCCTTCCCGTCCCAGAACTCGGGGCGGCTGTAGAGGGCCTCGCGTTCCGCTCGGTCCTTCAACAGCCGGCGCAGCCGGGCGATCATGCGCCCTTCCGCCGGAACAGCGCGGCGCGGGTCGGCCGCGCGGGCCGCCACTCCTCGGCGTGGATCATGCCTCCTCCCCCACGGCGCGCGCGGCGCGGACCACACGCTCCACCTCCGCCTCCGTCAGCCGCGCGCTGGCGGGCAGGGTGAGCACCGAGCGCGCGATGGCCCAGGCCCGGCGGGCCTCCGGCGGAGCGAGGATGGAGGTGAAGCTGAAGCCGGTGTCAACGCCCCGCGCCGCCAGCGCGCGGTGCAGCGCCGCCTTGTCGCCCCGCGCGTAGAGCGGGAAACGGATCACGGCGCCCGGCTGCTCCACCGGGCTCGACTCCACGTCGTAGCGCGGCGATGACAGGATCTGCGCGCGGTAGCGCGCGATCAGGCGCGCCCGCCGCGCGAGGATGGCGGGCAGGGCGCGCAGTTGCGGCAGCAGCAGCGCCGCCTGCCATTCCGCCACGGCGCGCGTGTAGTAGGCGTTGGGATGATCGAGCGCCACGCCGTCCTCCGCCGTCAGGCGGCCACGAAGGCGGAAATGCAGCCAGTAGAGAGCGCCATAGAGGGCGGGGCGGGTGCCGAGCGTCAGCGCCGCCGCCGCACCGAGCGCCGCCATGCGCTCCGCCGCCGTGAAGGGCGCGAGCCGGGCCGCCGCCTCGCGCCGCAAGGCCGTGGCGAGCGCGGCGTCGCGCGTGAAGGCGAAGCCCGCCTTGGGCGGGACGTGCAGCAGCTTGGAGGCGTCGAAGGAGCCGAAGGCGGCCAGGCCGAAGCCGCCGAGCGGCCGCCCGCCCAGCGTCTGCCCCAGCGCGGCGGCGATGTCCTCGATCACCGCCGCGCCCGCCGCATCCGCCAGGCGGCAGAGCCCCTCGATGTCGCAGGGGTAGCCATACTGGTGCGTCGCGATCAGCACATCGCCCGGCCGCAGCACGCCCGCGAGATCGGCGGGCGCGAGGTTCACCCCGCCCGCGCGATGCTCCACCGCGATCACCTCGCGGCCGGCGAGGCGCGCCGCCTCCACCACCGCCGAGCAGGTGTAGGCGGGAACCACCACCCTTCCGCGGTCATGCGGCGGCGGCAGGGCGTGGAGCAGGAGCCGCAGGGCGCCGCGCCCCGAAGGCGCGAGCATCGCCGCGCCGCCGCCGAAATGTGCGGCGAGCAGCGCCTCCGCCTCCCGCACCCGCTCGCCCGGTGCATCCGGCAGCCCCGCGACCCGCCACAGATCCCGCAGCCGGAAACTCGGCGCATGCCGGGCGATCATGGCGCGCCCGGCCGCCGCGCCCCGCTCATGCCCCGGCCTTGCGCGCCACCACCACCCGGCTGCCGCCCAGGGGCAGGTGCAGCCCGGCGAGGCTCGCCGCCACCTCGGCCTGCAGCGCGGCGCGCAGGATCGCGTTCAGCCAGCGCGGCGGGCTCAGCTCGTCGGCCGCGCCGGTCTCGCGCACGCCGCGCCGGGGCATGAGGCGCGAGGCGAGCATCAGCGGCAGGGTGACGCTGTTGTAGGAGAGGCTCGCCACCACCTCGAGCCCCGCGGCGCGGCAGCGGCCCTCGAGCTCGCCGCGGGCGTAGCGGCGCTTGTGCTGGGCGTGCTCGTCCGCCCCGGACCACAGCCACATGTGCTGCGGCACGGCCAGCACCACGCCGCCCCCCGGGCGCAGGGCGGCGGCGAAGGCGTGCAGCACCTCCTGGTCCTGCTCGATGTGCTCCAGCACGTCGAAGCAGCCGATCACGTCGAAGGCCGCGCGGAAGGGCATCTCTCGCGCGTCCATCTGCATCAGCTCGACCTCCGGCGGCAGCAGCCGCGCGGCATGGGCGAGCCCGTCGGCCGAGACCTCGGCGCCCAGCACCCGCCGCCAGGGCCGCGCGCGGGCGATGACGCCGGTGACGTAGCCGGTGCCGCAGCCCACCTCGAGGAAGCTCCCGGCCGCCGGGAAATGCCGCGCGATCAGCCCGGCGAGCAGCCGCGCGCGGGGGGCGAACCAGAAGTGCCAGGGCTCGGCCGCCAGCAGCGCGGCGAATCCGGCGGGGTCGTAGTCGGAGCCCTGGGCGGCGAGCGCAGGGGCGAGCAGCGCGAACCCGTCCTGGCGCGGCGGGGCCCAGCCGCAGGCCTCGCAGGCCAGCGCGGCGCCGAGCCAGGGCCCCGCCTCGGGCAGCGGCTTCGCCGCGGCGCAGCCGGGGCAGACAAGGGTGGGCGGGCTGGCCGGCATGCGCCGCACTTGCCAAAGCCGCCCCGCGCGCGCAACCCCCGCGGATTCCGCTGGCGCGCGCCCCCTTCGCAGGTGCAGCATCGCGGCATGGACGGCGAGCCCCCTTCCCTGCGCGAGGCCCTGCGCGCCCGGCTGCGCGACGCGCGCGAGGCCGCGATCGAGGATCCCTTCGGCGATCCCGTGCTGCTCACGGCCCTCGTGGTCAGCCGCCAGCTCGACCAGGGGGCGGTGGACCTCGCGGGGCTCGAGGCCCTGGTGCAATCCCTGGCCGACGAGGCGGCCGAGGCGCGGGCGCGGCGCATCGCCGCCTATCTCGGCCATCGCCCGGGCAGCGACCCCGCCGCCGCCTTCGCCCCGCTCGCCCAGCGCCTCGCCCGCCCCGACCCGGCCGACAGCCCCGTGCCCTTCGCCGCCTACCGCGCGGCGGTGGAGCGCGCGCGCTTCTGCGCCGTCTTCACCGCGCACCCCACCTTCTCGCTGCCCGAGGAGACAGCGCGAGCGCTGGCCGAGGCCGCGAGCGAGGGCGCGGGCTTCCCGGCCGGCCTGCCGCATCGCCCCGCGCCGGTGACGCTGCGCCAGGAGTTCGACCAGGCCGCCGCCGCCATCGCCCGCGGGCGGGATGCGCTGGACGCGCTGGCCGGGGCGATGCTGGACGCGGCGCGCGCCATCTGGCCCGACCGCTGGCACGGCCTCTGCCCCGCCCCCATCCGCCTCGCCTCCTGGGTGGGCTACGACACGGACGGGCGCACCGACATCGGCTGGTGGGACACGCTGCGGCTGCGCCTGGTGATGAAGCGGCTGCAGCTCGAACGCCTCGCCGCGCAGGTCGAGGGCGCGGCCCCCGCCCTCTCCGCGCGGCTGGCCGCCGCCGTCGCGGCGGTGGCGTCGCAGATCGAGGCGGTGCCCGAGACGCCCGAGCCCGCGCGCGTGCAGGCGCTGGCCGAGGCGATGGTGACGCGCGCCGAGGCCGCCCTCACCTCCCCCGCGCCGCTGCTCGAGGCGTTCGCCGCCGCCATCGCCGCCGCCCCCGACGATGCGGCGCGCCGGCGGCTCGCGGTGGCGCGGGCGGGGCTGGCGGGGCATGGGCTCGCGCTCGCGCACACCCAGATGCGCCTGAACGCGGCGCAGATCCACAATGCGGTGCGGCAGAGGCTGGGAATATCATCCTCACCCGACGACATGGCGCAGCGCCGCACCCTGCTCGCCCAGGTCAACGCCGCGCTGGCCGACCCCGCGCCGCGCCCGGTTGATTTCGGCGCGCTGCTGGGCGAGCAGGCCTCCGCGGCGCGGCTGATGATGACGGCGGCGCAGATCGGCAAATGGGTGGACGGCGCCTCGCCCATCCGCTTCCTGATCGCGGAGACCGAGACGGGCTACACGCTGCTCGCCGCGCTGTGGCTCGCCCGGCATTTCGGCTGCGAGCGGCATGTGGAGCTCTCGCCGCTGTTCGAGACGGCGAGCGCGCTGGAGCATGGCGAGCGGGTGCTGGACGAGGCGCTGCGCAGCCCGCATTTCCGCGACTACCTGCGGCTGCACGGGCGGCTGTGCCTGCAGTTCGGCTATTCGGATTCCGGGCGCTATGTGGGGCAGCTCGCCGCCTCCTACCTCGTCGAGCGCCTCAAGCTGCGCCTGGGCGAGCTGCTGCGCCGGCACGGCCTTGCGGGCATCGAGGTCGTGCTCTTTGACACCCATGGCGAGAGCATCGGCCGCGGCGGCCACCCCGACAGCCTGGCCGACCGGCTGGAGTATCTCTTCCCGCCCCAGGCGCGGCGCAGCCTCGCCGAGGCGGGGCTCGCGGTGCGCGAGGAATCCTCCTTCCAGGGGGGGGATGGCTATCTGCTCTGGGGCACGCCGGCGCTGGCCGCGGCCACGGTGGCGCGCATCGCCGAGCACGCCTTCGCCGAGCCGCCCGCCGCGCCCGATCCGATCTATGCCGAGAGCGACTACGGCGCGGATTTCTTCGCGACCCTGCGGCGCGAGGTGCAGGCGCTGGTCGAGGACCCGGGCTATGCCGCGCTGCTGGGCGGCTTCGGGCCGGGGCTGATCGAGCGCAGCGGCTCGCGCCCCGCCGCGCGGCAGACGGACGGGCTGGGCGGGCCGGTGCGGATCACCCACCCCTCCCAGCTTCGCGCCATCCCGAACAACGCCATCTTGCACCAGGTGGGGTGGCTGGCGAACACGCTGCAGGGGCTGGGGGCGGCGGTGGCGGCGAACCCGGAGGCCTTCCAGGACCTGCGCGCGCGCTCGCCGCGCTTCCGCCGGGCGATGCAGATGGCCGCGCGCGCCGCCGCCTGCTCCGACCTCGGCGTGCTGCGCGCGGTGATCGGCACGCTCGACCCCTCGACCTGGCTCGACCGCGCCGCGGCCACCCGCCGGCCCGGCCGGCGCGAGGCGCTGCTCGAGGTGGCCGCCCCGCTCGATGCGCTGGACATGGCCGCCGCCCTGCGCCGGCTCTACCGCCGGCTGAAGGCGGATCATCTGGCGCTGCGCGCCGTC
>JBKBSR010000456.1:0-1970 GCA_046291055.1 Roseococcus sp. | reverse complement strand
CGGGCCGGCGGGCGCGGGCGCTCGGCACCAGCCAGCGCACAGTCTGGGGCTGGCTGCGCGCGGGGCATGTGCCATCGCGCCGCATTCCCGCGATCATCGCTACGGCGGCGCGCCTGCCGGATCCGGTGTTGCTCACGCCGGCGGACTTCTTCCCGCCGGTTGAAGCGACGGACGCCGCCTGACGGTGGCCTCAGCGCAGCGGAGTGATCGCGATAAGCTGCAGCGCCAAGCGTGGCGCTGTCATGCCGCCGCCCTCCGTCAGCCGTGTCTCGCGCAGGCAGTCCTGCCGGTCTGGGAACAGCAGGCCAGAGAAGCGCACGGCGTCGCCGGGGCGCAGCCGAGCGATCGTCTGATGCAACGGCGTGCCCGGCTGGATCAGCGTCCGCTGGCCCTCGGGCGCCAGCGCCTCGGAGGCGCGGTTGTTCGCCGTGCCGGCCGAGACGCGGTGCGTCAGCGCGAGGTCTATGCCGGCGGCCTGTCCGGCCGCATGGATCGCGGCCACCCGTGCCGTCCAGTCGCGTGCCTCGCTCAGGCCCAGCGCGCAGATCTCTGCCGCGCGCGCTCCGCGCATCGGCAGCCGGGCGATGTCGTTCTCGGCGCGCTCGTAGGCCTCGGCCCAGCGATGCAGCACGGCAACCAGGGCCTGCTGGTCGGGCGGGGCCGCGGGGCGCGTCAGGGCGTCGGTCGTGCGATCGAGTGCGCCGGTGAGCCAGAGTGCCGCAAGACCGCTGAGCAAGGGCAGCGGCGCGCCGGCCAGCAGTCGCGCCCGCTCGGCCGGAACGAGCAGGCCGAGCAGGATCGCCAGCGCGCCGAGTCCCGTCATCGCCCATCCGAACCATTCGATCAGCGCCATCGCGCCGTCCTCCTCCCCGCCATCCTGCCGCGCCGCGCCCGTGCCGGAGAAGCCCCGTGCGCGGCGTGATCAAGCGCATCCTCCTCTCCCCGCGCGGCCTCGACGCCGCGGGATGGCTGTTCGCGCGCTGGCCGGCCCGCGCCGTGCTGGATGCCATTGCCGCGCGGCGCGAAAACCGCCTGCGCGGCTCAAGATCGTCGAGGACCGCATCGCCGCCGCGCTGCGGCGCGAAAGGGCGGCGGGCCAGCCTCTCAAGGCCGCTTTCCACGCCGTCTCGCGGCGCCTCGGCCTCAGCCCGGGGCGCGTGCGTGCGTACCGCCACCGCGAGGTCAAAGCCGCGGACGTGCGCGCGGCCGAGGTGCTCGCCGCCCATGCGGCGATGCGGAAGAGTTGGACGCGCTGCGCGCCCGGCTGAATGCGATCAGGGGGCTGATCGGTGTGGAGATTCCTGGCGCACCGCCCCGCCGCCGCAGCCGCGGGCAGGCCGCCCTCCATCATTCGATGCCTGGGAGGACACCGCGCTGCGCGCCGCCTGGGCCGAGGGCCTGACGTTCGGCGCCATCGCGGCGCGGCTAGGCCGCAGTCGCAACAGCATCGCGGGCCGCGTGCATCATCGGCCCGGCCTGCCGCCCCGGCCCTCGCCCATCGGCCAGCGTGCCGGGCCGTGGCACCCGTCCGCAGAGCGTCAGCAGCGTGCCCTCGAGGCGGACCCGCGCATCCTCGACGCCGGCCATGGCGAGTTGCATGGCTGTGGAGAGGAAGCGGCAACCCTCGGCGCCGGGGGCAGGGCATCGAACGCCGCCTTCAGCCGCACGACTTCGGGCGGCAACGCCGGGGCCAGCAGGTCGGCCTCCGTCATGTCCAGCATGAGCGTGCCGAAGCCGGCGAGGACGCATGTCGGTTCGCCCCTTCGGGCACACACGCGGCACGCGCGGCCCCGCGATGTGCCGCTGCGGAGGAAGAATCCCGACGCACCGGAACTGGCCCCGCTCCGTGGCGAGACGCCGCTTCACGAAACCCACCGACGGCAACGGCCCGAGCCTGCCGTCGCGAAAGGCGCCGCGGTGCCGGCGCGGGGGGGGGGGGGGGGGGCGGGGGGGGGTGGGGGGCGGGTCGC
>JBKBSR010000095.1:0-9969 GCA_046291055.1 Roseococcus sp. | reverse complement strand
GATCAGTTCCTGCGGCGCATCGCGCATGCGCGGCCCGTCCGAGATCACCGCGCCCACGGGGCGGGGCGCGGCGGGACGGGCGGCGGGGCGCGCCTGCGCCTCGCGGCGGGGCGCGGCGGGGCGCGGCTCGGCCTGGCGCGCGGGCGCGGCGACCGGGCGCGCGGGCGCGGGCCGCGCCTCTGCGGGCCGCGCCGGCTGCGCCCAGGCGGGCGCGCTCGCTCCCAGAAGCCAAGCCGTCAGCGCGCCGAGGGCGATGCGACGAAGCCTGCCGCGCACGGACGGGAGGCGACTGCCGAACCACGCCCGCACACGGACCGCTGGGGTATGCCGCTGCCCACGGGAACCCCGCGGGCTGGCGGGCAAGCCAGTCTCGGTCATCATGCAATGTGCGGTAGCATGGCGTGAACCGCCGGGGCAACCCTGGCCGTTCCCCCCACCCCCCCGGCCCCGGCATGCTGCCGGCGGAGGATCGCCATGCATCTGCGCCGCCATCTGCTTGCCGCCTCGCTCCTGGCGCCGTCCGCCGCGCGCGCGCAGCCGCTCGAGCGCCCGGTCGTGCTGGTCGCGCCCTTCTCGGCCGGCGGCGCGGCGGACATCGCGGCGCGCGTCTTCGCCGCCCATGCCCCGCGCCACATGGGCGCGCATCCGCAGCCCATTATGGTCGAGAACCGCACCGGCGCCTCGGGCGCGGTGGGCACGCTGCACGTCGCGCGCGCGCGGCCGGACGGGCACACGCTGCTGCTGGCGCGCGTCGGCTCCTCCGCCATCCTGCCCGCCACCGATCCGCGCACGCCCTACACGCCGGAGGACTTCACCTGGCTCGGCCTGCTCGACGAGAATCCCTTCGTGGTCTGCGTGCGCGCCGATGCGCCCTGGCGGGATCTGGGCGCGCTGCTCGCCGCGCTCCGCGACGCGCCGGGGCGCTACGATTTCGCCACCTCCGGCCCCGCGACCATCCTCGACCTCGGCGTGCGGCACATGCTGGCCTCGGCCGGGTTGCCGCTCGATGCCGCGCAGGCCATCCCCTTCCGCGGCGGCGGCGAGGCGCTGACGGCGCTGCTCGGCGGCCAGGCGCAGTTCGTGGGCAACAATCTCGGCGACATGATGGGCGCGATCCAGCAGCGCGCGGTGCGCGCGCTGGCGATCAGCGGCGGGGCGCGCCACCCCCTCCTTCCCGACGTGCCCACCGCGGCCGAGGCCGGGCTGCCCGCGCTCTCCGTGCTGGCGGGCTGGAATGCGCTCGCCGGGCCGGCGCAGATGCCCGCCTCCCTCGTCGGGTTCTGGGAGGAGGTGATCGCGCGCACCGGGGCGGACGCCGAGTGGATCGCGGCCACCCGCCGTGTGGGCAGCGTGCCCCGGGTGACCGACGGCGCGGCCGCGCGCGCCCATGTGCTGGCGCAGATCGCCCTGTTCCGCGATCTCGCGAGGCGGCTCAACCTCGGGTGAAGCGCGCGGCCTCCCGCCCCGCGATGCGGCCGAGCACCACGGCCGAGAGCAGCCCGTTGCCCGAGAGGTAGCCCGAGGCCTCCGGCCCGCTCACCCCGCAGGCTGCGCCCCCCGCGGCGTAGAGGCCCGGAATGGCCGCCCCCGCCTCGGAGAGCACCCGCCCCGCCTCGTCCACCAGCAGCCCGCCCTGGGTGTGGAACAGCGCCCCCGTGACGCGCACCGCGTGGAAGGGCGGCGCGAGCGGCGCGCTGCGCGACCAGTCGCGCCCGAAGGCGTCGGTGGCGCGGGCGCGCTTCATCGCCTCGACCTCGGCGAGGCTCGCGGCGAGGCTCTCGGCCGGCAGCTTCGCGCGCGCCGCCAGCTCCGCCACGCCCGGGGCGGAGAGCACCGCGCCATGCGCCTCGGCGGCGCGGAAATCGGCAAACTGGCGCGCGATGGCGGCGATGCGCGCGTCGAATACGGAGAAGGCGATGCCCTCTGGCTGCGCCAGCACCGCCTCCGCCGCCTCGGAATAGCCCTGGGCCTCGTTCCAGAAGCGCCGGCCGGCGGCGTTCACCTGGAAGCCCCCCTCGGTGATCACCGCCCAGGTGACGAGGATGCCCGCCGGATGCGCCACATTCCCATGGCCCTGGTGGGCGCCCATCTGCACGAGCCGCGCCCCCAGCGCCGCGCCCCATTTCACCGCATCGCCCGTGTTGCCCGGATGGCCGAAATAGGGCGCCCCGGCGAGGCGCGGGATGTGCGCGCGCAGCAGCGCCGGGTCGCCGCCATAGCCCGAGCAGGCGAGGAGGAGGGCGCGCGCGCCGATACGCTCGCGCGCGCCATCGGGCCGCGCGATCTCGACGCCCCGCGGCCTGCCCGCCGCATCGGCGATCAGCGCGGCGACGCGCGCGCCGGTCAGCAGCGTCACCCCCGCGCCTTCGGCGGCCGCGCGCAGCCGGTCGAGCAGCTCCGCCCCGCTGCGGCTCGGCAGCCCGTGCATGCGGCGGCGGCTGTGGCCCGGGTAGTCGAAGTCGTCCACCAGCGAGAAGGGCAGCCCATGCGCCCTCGCCAGCCATTCGAGGGCCGGCGCCGCCTCCCGCGCCAGCAGCGCGGCGAGGTGCGGCAGCGCCCGGCCGCCGGTCTTGGCCTGGATGTCGGCCTCGAACAGCGCCGCCTCGTCCTCTATGCCGCGCGCGGCCTGCCAGCGCGTGCCGGCGGCGGGGATCAGCCCGGCCGAGAGGGCGGTGGAGCCCCGCGGCAGCGCATCGCGCTCGAGCACCAGCGCCTCCACCCCCTGCTCGGCGGCGGCGAGGGCGGCGGTCAGCCCCGCCGCGCCCGCGCCGATGACGGCGAGCGGAACCTCCGCCTCGAAGCGCGGCGCGGCCTCGCGGATCACGCGGCTCATGCCAGTTCGCGCAGCGCCTCGGCCACGGTCGCGATGCGCGCGACCGGCCGCAGCCCGGCGATGGCCTCGCGGTGCAGCGTGTCGCTGAAGGCGGCGCAGCCATCCTCGAGAACGGTCAGCTCGTACTCGCGCACATGCGCGTCCCGCACGGTGGAGGCGACGCCGCCATTGGTGACGATGCCCGCGACCAGCAGCCGGCGGATGCCGGCGCGCCGCAGCACCCAGTCGAGCCGCGTCTCGTAGAAGGCGGAATAGGCGATCTTCTCCACGCTGAGATCGGCCGGCGCCAGCGCCGCCACCAGCGCATGGCCCCAGCTTCCGGGCGCGAAGTCGCCGCGCGCGAGGAAGGGGCGCAGCTTGCGCAGATGCGGCGAGACGAAGGGCTCGCCCCCCTTGCCCGGCACCAGGGTGAAATGGGTGGAGACGATCCAGCCGCCCGCCGAGCGCATCCGCTGCGCGAGCGGCCCGAGGCGGCCGGGCAGCGCCGCGATGGCGGGGGCGGTGCAGCCCGCGCGGCCATAGGCGCCCTCGGGATGCAGGAAGTCGTTCTGCAGGTCGCAGAGCAGCAGCGCGGTGTCCTGCATCCTCACGCCCTTTCGATGACGAGGTTGCCGAGCGCGTCCACCCGCGCCGAGAGGCCAGGCTCCACCACGATGGTGGCGTCGGGCTGTTCGAGGATGGCGGGGCCCTCGATCACCGCGCCCGCGGGCAGCGCGAGCCGCGCGAGGATCGGCGTCTCGCGCCAGGCGCCCTCGAACCAGACGGGCCGCGCGCCGCGCCCGGCGGCGGCGAGGCTCGCCTCCGGCCCGGGCGCGAGCAGGCCGAGGTCGAAGGCCGGACGCCGCCCGATGGCCGCGGTTCGCAGCGAGACGATGCGCCGCGGCAGCCCCGGCAGTAGGCGTGAGAACTCGCGCCGGTAGGCGGCCTCGAAGGCCTCGGCGACCAGCGCCTCGGAGAGGCGCCGCGGCGCGTCCTCGGGCAGCGGCACGGCGATGCTGTGGGTCTGCCCCGCATAGTGCATGTCGAGGGCGAAGCGCGTCTCGATGCCCTCCAGCGGCAGCCCCGCCCCCGCCACCACCGCGCGCGCCGCCGCGCCCTCCTCGGCCAGCAGCGCGGCGAGCGGGGCGGGATCGAGCCCCTCCAGCCCGAGATTCACCGTGCGCACCTGGTCGTGCCGCACATCGGCGATCACGCAGCCCAGCGCCGAGGTGACGCCGGGGAAGCGCGGCACCAGAGCGGCCTTCAGCCCCACCTCGCGGATCAGCGCGCCGACATGCAGCGCGCCGCCGCCGCCGAAGGGCAGCAGCGCATACTCGGCCGGATCGTGCCCGCGCTCGATGGAGACGAGGCGGATGGCGCCCGCCATCTTCGCGTTGGCGACGCGCAGCACCGCCTCCGCCGCCTGCTCGGCCGAGAGGCCGAGCGGCGCCCCGACATGCGCGCCGAGCGCCGCGCGCGCCGCCTCCACGTCGAGCCGCGCCAGCGCCCCGCCGATGGGCCGCTCGGCATTGATGCGGCCGAGCACGAGGTTGGCGTCCGTCAGCGTCGGGCGCGTGTTGCCCTGCCCGTAGCACACGGGGCCGGGCCGGCTGCCCGCGCTCTCGGGCCCCACCTGCAGGAGCCCCCCCGCGTCCACCCGCGCGATGGAGCCGCCGCCCGCGCCGATGGTGGTGATCTCGATCATCGGCAGGCGGATGACGAGGCCGAAGTCTATGCTCGCCTGGGGCGCGAGCTGCATCTCGCCGCCCGTGACCAGCGCCACGTCGAAGGAGGTGCCGCCGAGATCGCCCGTGATCACGTTGGGAAAGCCGGCCGCGCGCGCGATGGCGGCGGCGGCGATCACCCCCGCGGCGGGGCCCGAGAGGGCGGTGCGGATGGGCTCGGCCGCCGCGCGCGCCGTGCTCATGACGCCGCCGTTGGACTGCACGATGTGGAAGGGGCCGCGGAAGCCGCTCTCGCCCAGCGCCGCATCGAGCCGCGCGAGGTAGCCCGCCACCACGGGCTGCAGATAGGCGTTGAGCGCGGTGGTGGAGGCGCGCTCGAACTCGCGGATTTCGGGCAGGATGGCGTGGCTCGCGCAGAGGTGGGGGTTGGGCCAGATCTCGCGCAGCGCCTCGAGCGCCGCGCGCTCGTTCGCAGGGTTGGCGTAGCTGTTGATGAAGAGGATGGCGCAGGCCTCGGCGCCGAGGTCGAGCAGGCGCCGCCCCGCCGCGCGCACCGCCGCGAGGTCCACCGGCACGCGGATGCCGCCGTCGGCCAGGGTGCGCTCGGGCACCTCCAGGCGCAGTTCGCGCTCCGCGATGGGCTCGAACCCGCCCCAGAGGCCCCAGGCCCGGGGCCGGTCGCGTCGGCGCATCTCCAGCACGTCGCGGAAGCCCTGGGTGGTGATGACGCCGAGCCGCGCGCCCTTGCGCTCCAGCAGCGCGTTGGTGCCGACCGTGGTGCCATGCACGATGGCCCGGAAGGTGGCGGGGCCGCCGAGCGCCTCCAGCCCCGCGAGGAAGCCCGCCGCCTCGTCGCCGCGCCGGCTCGGCACCTTCGCCACCCGGAAGCGGCGCGTCGCCGGGTCGAAGGCGAAGAGGTCGGTGAAGGTGCCGCCCACATCCACGCCGAGGATCATGGGGCCTTCCCCGCGCTGACGAAGCCGCGCCGGATGTCGCGCGCGCGGGCCGCCGGGTCGCGCCGCGCGGGATCGCCCCAGCCGCCGCCGCCCGGCGTCTCCAGCCGGACGCGGCCGCCCGTCGGAAGGCTGACGCCGGCGAGCTTGCTCGCCATGGGCGGGCTGTGCGTGCCGTGCTCGTCGGTCCAGGTGAAGCGGTTGAGCGCGCCGGGCCCGCCGCCGTTCACGCCGAAGGGGGGGAAGCGCCCGCGCTCGCCGAGCAGCGCGACCTCGGTGCGGCCGGGGGCGAGCGTCTCGATGCCGTAGATCGCGCCCACGCCGCCACGATGCTCGCCCTCGCCGCCGGAATCGGGGCGCAGCGCCCAGTCGGTGAACAGCACGGGATAGGCCGCCTCCAGGATTTCCACGGGCGGGATGGTGGCCATGCTGATCGGGTTGTTCGCGTGGTGCAGCCCGTCGCCCGCGGGGTTGCCGCCCAGCCCGCCCCCGAAGAAGCAGAACATGACGAAGCGCGTGCCGTCGCTGCGCTGGCCGGAGAGGGAGAGCGCGTTGATGGTGCCGAAGGGCGCGGCGGTGGCGCGGGCGGGATCGGCCTTGGCCAGCGCGCCGAACACCACGCCGATCGCGCGCAGGATCGTCTCCGTGTAGCCGCCCATGGGCCGGGGTGCCGGCGCGTCGAGGATGCTGCCCTCGGGGATCGCGAACTCGACCGGGCGCAGCACGCCGGCGTTCGCCGGCGCCTCGGGGAAGGCGTGCTTGAGCGCCACGTAGCAGCAGGCGATGGCGGTGGCGCGGCTGATGTTCACGGGCCCCTGGCAGGCGCGGGCGCTGCGCGCGAAGTCGAGCAGCATCCGCCCGCCCCGGATGCGCATGTCGAGGGCGATGCGCAGCGGCGCGTCCTCGATGCCGTCATTGTCGAGGAAATCCTCGAAGGCGTAGTCGCCATCGGGCAGGGCGGCGATGCGCTCCTCCATCATCCGCGCCGCGCGGTCGGAGAGGGCGGCGAAGGCGCCCCGCACCACGCCCTCGCCATACTGGTCGAGCAGCGCGCCGAGACGGCGCTCGCCGAGGTCGAGCGCGTTGAGCTGGCCGTTGAGGTCGCCCCAGTTGGAGAGCGGGGTGCGCGTGTTGGCCTGCATCACGGCCAGCAGGTCGCGGTCCATCCGGCCGGCGCGGACCAGCTTCACCACCGGCAGGCGGAAGCCCTCCTGCAGGCTTTCGGTGGCGCGGGCGTTGTAGCTGCCGGCCACGTTGCCCCCCACGTCCAGCCAGTGGCCCGCGCTGGCCAGCCAGCAGAACAGGCGCCCGTCGCGGAACACCGGGCGCACCAGGCGCATGTCGTTGAGGTGGGTGCCGCCCGCGTAGCAGTCGTTGAAGGCGAAGGTGTCTCCGGGCTCGAGACCGCCCTCCTCCGCCACCCTGGCGATCACCGCGCGCACCGCGAAGGCCATGGCGCCCACGAAGATGGGCAGGCCGCGCGTGCCCTGCACCAGCGTCTCGCCCGTCTCGGCGTCGTAGAGGCCGTGGCAGGCGTCGCGGGCCTCGGCGATGATCGGGTTGAATGCGCTGCGGTAGAGCGTCGCGTCCATCTCGTCGGCGATCTGCTCGAGCCGGCCCTGCAGCACGGCCAGCGTCACCGGGTCGGGCGTCACCAGCTCCGTCATGCCTCACTCCATCGCGGCGGCGGGGCATGTGCCGCGCGGATGAAGAATCCGCAACCCCCGCCTTTCGCCCCCTCGGTTGACGCGGGGCGGCGGCGCGGCGACGCTCCCGCCCGCGCAGATCCCGGGAGGACGCGATGACGCCAGCAGCAAAGGGGCATGTGAGCCCATGAAGAACCCAGCCTACATCGTCGGCGCCTTCGAGCACCCGACCCGCAAGGCCGAGGACAAGTCCACGGCCCAGCTCCATGCCGAGGTCGCCTTCGGCGCGCTGCAGGATGCGGGGCTCAGCGCCTCCGACATCGACGGCTATTTCTGCGCGGGCGATGCGCCCGGCATGGGCGGCCTCTCGATGATCGACTACATGGGGCTGACGAAGCTGCGGCACTACGACACGACGGAGAGCGGCGGCTCCTCCTACGTGATCCATGTGGGGCACGCGGTCGAGGCGATCATCCAGGGCAAGTGCAACATCGCCCTCATCACGCTGGCGGGGCGCCCGCGCGCGGAGGGGATGCAGACCGGCACGGCGGTGCGCAGCTTCGGCGCGGGCGTGCCGGACGAGCCCTTCGAGATCCCCTACGGCCGCACCATCGCCACCATGCACGCGATGGTGGCCACGCGGCACATGTACGAGTTCGGCACCACCTCCGAGCAGCTCGCCTGGATCAAGGTCGCCGCCTCGCACCACGCGCAATACAATCCGCATGCGATGCTGCCCAAGGTCGTGACCGTCGAGGACGTGCTGAACTCCCCGATGGTCGCCGATCCGCTGCACCGCCTCGACTGCTGCGTGATCTCGGACGGCGGCGGCGCGCTCATCGTCGCGCGGCCGGAGATCGCGAAGTCGCTCAAGCGCCCGCTCGTCGGCGTCAAGGGCTGGGGCGAGGCCTACAAGCACCAGAGCGCGGGCGCGATAGACCTCACCTACTCGGCGGCGCGATTCTCGGGCGCGATGGCCTTCGAGAAGGCCGGCGTGAAGCCCGCGGACATCAAGTACGCCAGCATCTACGACAGCTTCACCATCTCCGTGCTGGTGCAGCTCGAGGATCTCGGCTTCTGCGAGAAGGGCCAGGGCGGGAAGTTCGTCGCCGACGGCAACCTGATCTCGGGCGTGGGCAAGCTGCCCTTCAACACGGATGGCGGGGGGCTGTGCAACAACCACCCCTCCAACCGCGGCGGCATGACCAAGGTGATCGAGGCGGTGCGCCAGGCGCGCGGCGAGGCGCACCCGAAGGTGCAGGTGCCGAACCCCGACCTCGTGCTCGCCAACGGCAAGGGCGGCAACCTCGGCACGCGGCACGGCTGCGGCACCGTCATCCTCGAGCGGGAGTGATCCACATGGCGACCATGGCCTTCGACCGCACGCCCTCCGCACCCGCGGAGAGCCCGGACAACAAGGTGTATTTCGACGGCTGCCGCGCGGGGAAGCTGCTGCTCGGCCGCTGCAAGGACACGGGGAAGCTGTTCCACTACCCGCGCCACGTCTCGCCCTTCACCCTCTCGAACAACGTGGAGTTCGTGGAGGCGAAGGGCACGGGCGAGATCTATTCCTGGTCCGTCGCGCGCGGGAAGGAGCCCTTCTGCGTGGCCTATGTGAAGCTCGACGAAGGGCCGGTCATGCTGACCAACATCGTCGGCTGCGACCTCGACGCGCTGAAGTGCGGCATGCGCGTGCAGGTGACGTTCAGGCAGAGCGAGGGCGAGGGCGCGCCGGTGCCCATGTTCGCGCCGGCCTGAGCCGCAGCGGGGGCGGGGCGGCGCACTCCCCGCCCCGCCCTGCTTCATGCCGGCGGCAGCCTGACGCGACCTGCCGGCGCGCGGCACCGCCTGTGTCAATGCAGCCCGCGTCAGTGCAGCCCGGGCGCGAAGATCTCGTTCACATGCTCCTCGACATGGCGCGCGGAGATGGCGCCATGGCCCGCCGCCGGCACGATCGGCGGCGTCACGTCGCCCAGCACCGGCGCGTCGGTGGACCAGCGCTCGCCCAGGCTGTTGCGGAAGATGAACCAGCCGCCCAGCGCCTCGTTCGGATCGGGCTGGAAGCCCAGGATGCACACGGCATGGCCGAGCCGCGGGGGCGGCGCATCGGGCGCGGGGTCGGGCACCTCGCCCGAGGCGATGGTGAGCGGCTGCCACCAGTCGCTCGGCGCGTCCGGGCCGGCCAGCGGCTCCTGGTGCTCGGGGATCGAGATGGCGACCGGCACCCCCGCCTTCAGCAGTTCCAGCACGGTGCGCGCGGCCCCCTGCCAGCGCGTCCGCAGCGTGCCGAGATCCCAGTAGGCGATGCGTCCCAGCTCGCGCCGCCGTTCGCGCGCGCGCGCGAGCAAGCCGCGCTTCGGCGCGCGGGTCAGCGGCATGTCGGGCGGGAAGTCCTCGGCGGTGGCGATGCCCAGGCTCTGCAGCACATCCCGCACCTGGCCGAGCTTCGTGCCGCCGTTGCGGCCCAGCCCGCGCTGCGCCGCGATGCAGGCGTAGAGGAACTCGGGCGAGAGGCGCGGCGCCCTGCCCCGCCACAGCCATTCGAGGCAGGCCACCGCGGCATAGGGCACGCAGAGCGGCGTGGCCCCCTGGTCGCGCACCGGCCAGGGGCCGCTCACCTGTGCGCGCAGGTCCAGGGCCGTGTCGGCGGGGCCGGACAGCGCCCGCGGGTGGTAGCGCCCGATCCAGTCGGGCGCGGGGGGCGGCCAGGGCTCCTGCGGCTCGCCGGACGGGGGCGGCGGGGGCGGGACGGAGAGCGCCGCGCCCGGCATGGGCGGCGCGGGCGCGGGGCGCGCCAGCGCCGCGCGATAGCCGGGCGAGAGGCGCGGCAGCAGCGCCCCGATCAGCAGCGCGCGCCGCCCCGGCGCCCAGAG
>JBKBSR010000094.1:0-9993 GCA_046291055.1 Roseococcus sp. | reverse complement strand
CCCCCCTTGGCGGACCCTCAGAGCGCGCCGCCGCGGCGGCCGGCCATGGCGCCGAGGCGCAGGCGCAGCGCGTTGAGCTTGATGAAGCCCTGGGCGTCGAACTGGTCGTAGGCGCCCTGATCGTCCTCGAAGGTGACGTGCTTCATCGAGTAGAGGGAGTTGGGCGAGCGCCGGCCCGTGACGATCACGTTGCCCTTGTAGAGCTTGAGCCGCACCTCGCCCTCCACGCTGTGCTGGCTGGTGTCGATCAGCGCCTGGAGCATCCGGCGCTCCGGGCTGAACCAGAAGCCGTTGTAGATCAGCTCCGCATAGCGGGGCATGAGCGAATCCTTCAGGTGCGCGGCCTCGCGGTCGAGGGTGATGCTCTCGATGGCGCGGTGCGCGACATGCAGGATGGTGCCGCCAGGGGTTTCGTAGCAGCCGCGGGACTTCATCCCGACGAAGCGGTTCTCGACGAGGTCGAGCCGGCCGATGCCGTTCTCCTTGCCGAGTTCGTTGAGGCGCGTCAGCAGCGCGGCGGGCGAGAGCGCCTCGCCGTTGATGGCGACGGGATCGCCGGCCTTGAAGGCGATGACGATCTCGGTGGGCGCATCGGGCGCGTCCATGGGGCTGATGGTGCGCTGCCAGACCATCTCGTCCGGCGCGTCCCAGGGCTCCTCGAGGATCTTGCCCTCGGAGCTGCTGTGCAGAAGGTTGGCGTCCACGCTGAAGGGCGCCTCGCCGCGCTTGTCCTTGGCGATGGGGATCTGGTGGGTTTCCGCGAACTCGATGAGCTTGGTGCGGCTGGTGAGGTCCCACTCGCGCCAGGGGGCGATGATCTTGATGTCGGGCTTCAGCGCGTAATAGCTGAGCTCGAAGCGCACCTGGTCATTGCCCTTGCCGGTGGCGCCGTGGGCGACGGCGTCGGCGCCGACGGCTTCCGCGATCTCGATCTGGCGCTGGGCGATGAGCGGGCGCGCGATGGAGGTGCCGAGCAGATACATCCCCTCGTACAGCGCGTTGGCGCGGAACATGGGGAAGACGAAGTCCTTCACGAAGGTCTCGCGCAGGTCGTCCATGAAGATGTTCTCGGGCTTGATGCCGAGCATCAGCGCCTTCTCGCGCGCGGGGCCGAGCTCCTCGCCCTGGCCGAGATCGGCGGTGAAGGTCACCACCTCGCAGCAGTAGGTGGTCTGAAGCCACTTGAGGATGACGGAGGTGTCCAGGCCACCGGAGTAGGCGAGGACGACTTTCTTGACTTGGCTCATGCCGGAGAACCCTTGGCTCGCAACGCGACGCGGGGCATGGCAGCAGGAACCGTCCTCGGCAAGCCCAGTGCTCCGAAAATACGGGGGGCGCTTCGCGGCATGACTCCTACCCCCGCGCCCACCACGCCAACCCCCCCACCCCCGCCGCCGCCAGCAGAAACGCCACCCGGTAATCCGCCACCCCGATCAGCGCCCCGAACAGCAGCGCCCCCAGCGTCTGCCCCAGGAACAGCGCCATGGCGAAGGCGCTCACCGCCGTGCCGCGCGCCTCGGGCAGCGCCTCGGTCGCGCGCGCCTGCAGCACCCCGTGGAACATGAAGAAGGCGAGGCCGATGCAGAGCTGCGCCAGCAGCACCACCCACCAGGCCCAGGCCAGCGCGACCAGCGTCAGCAGCCCCGCCAGCGCCGCCCCACCCAACCCCAGCAGCCCCCGCTCGCCGAAGCGGCGCACCAGCCGCCGCGCCAGCCGCGTGTAGGCGAAGGCCCCCACGCCGAAGCCCGCCATCACCAGCCCCGCCTCGCCCGCGCTCAGGCCGAAGCGCTCGATCAGATAGCTCGCCACGAAGGGGAAGGCGCCGCCGAACAGCAGCGCGCCGTCGAGCGCGGCCAGCGCCAGCAGCCGCCGCCCCGCGGGTGCGGCCAGCAGCTTGCCATAGCCCGCGAAGACGCCGCCCGAGGCCCGCGCGGGCCCCGCCGCTCGCGCCCCCTTCCAGGCCAGCGCCACCCCGGCCAGCAGCGCGATGCCGCCCGCCGCCAGGAAGCTCGCCCGCCAGCCGAAATGCTCGCCCAGCACGCCCGAGAGCGGCCCGGCCAGGAGCTGCGCGAACACCATGCCCGTCAGGAAGCGGCCGATGGCCGCCTGGCGCTCGGCATAGGGCACGCTGTCGCCGATCTGCGCCATCAGCAGCGGGATCACCGCCCCCGCCGCCAGCCCCGCCAGCGCCCGCGCCCAGGTCAGCTCCGAAAGCCCCTGCGCCAGGGCCGAGGCCATGGTGACCAGCCCGTAGAGCATCAGCGCGCCCGCCGCCACGCGCAGCTTGCCGAGCCGATCGCCCAGCGGGCCGGTGGCGATCTGCCCCACGCCATAGGGCAGCATGAAGGCCGCGATCAGGATGGCCGCGGCCGAGACGCTGGCGCCGAAGCCCAGCGCGATCATCGGCAGCAGCGGATCGAGCAGCCGCATCCCCACCCCCGAGGCGAAGCCCCCGAAGGCCATCAGGGCCAGGGGCAGGGCCGGGGCCGGGGCGCTCACGCCCGCCGCGCCCGCTCGCTTTCGGTCTTGAGCTGGCCGCAGGCGGCCAGGATGTCACGGCCCCGAGGCCGGCGGATGGGCGAGGAATAGCCCGCCGCGTTCACGATCTCGGCGAAGCGGCGCAGCGCCTCGGGGGTGGAGGTGCGATAGGCGCTGCCGGGCCAGGGGTTGAAGGGGATCAGGTTCACCTTGGCCGGGATGCCGCGCAGCAGCCGCACCAGCTCGCGCGCCTCGGCCTCGCTGTCGTTCACGCCGCGCAGCATCACGTATTCGAAGGTGATGCGCCGCGCGTTGGAAGCGCCCGGATAGCGCCGGCAGGCCGCCAGCAGCTCCGCGATCGGGTATTTCCGGTTCAGCGGCACAAGCTCGTTGCGCAGCTCGTCCGTCACCGCGTGCAGCGAGACGGCGAGGTTCACCCCCAGCTCCGCCCCGCACTTGTCCATCATCGGCACCACGCCGGAGGTGGAGAGCGTGATGCGCCGGCGCGAGAGCCCGATGCCCTCGTGGTCCATGATGATGGTCAGCGCCTTCGCCACATTCTCGTAGTTGTAGAGCGGCTCGCCCATGCCCATCACGACGATGTTGGAGAGCAGCCGCCCCTCCTCCCCCTTCGGCGTCGGCCATTCGCCGTAGGAATCGCGCGCGGCCATGAACTGGCCGACGATCTCGGCCGCGCCGAGGTTGCGCACCAGCCTCTGCGTGCCCGTGTGGCAGAAGGAGCAGGAGAGGGTGCAGCCCACCTGGGTGGAGATGCACACCGCGCCCCGATCCTCCTCCGGGATGAACACCGTCTCCACCTTCTGCCCGTCGCGCCAGGAGAACAGCCATTTGCGCGTGCCGTCCTGGCTGGTCTGCTCGGCGGCGATGGCGGGGCGGCCGATGACGAAACGCTCCGCGAGCTTCGCCTGGGTGGGCTTGGCGATGCTCGTCATGCGCGCGAAGTCGCGCTCGCCCTGGTGGTAGATCCAGTGCCAGAGCTGCTTGGCGCGGAAGGGCTTCTCGCCCAGCGCCAGCATCTCCGCCTCCAGCTCCGCGCGCGAGAGGCCCACGAGGTCGCGCCGCCCGTCGGGCTCGACCATGGCGGGCGGGGCGAAGAGCGCGGCCTTGGCCAGGATGCGCGCGCGCTCGGCCTCGGTCATCCCGTCGGCCGGGGGCAGGCTGCGCTGGTGGGGCGGGAAGGCGTTCATCGCGGCATCAGCGCCGCGCGGGCGCGGGGCATTCGCGCGAGATGGCGTCATAGGCGGCGGAGAAGCCGGCCAGCGGGAAGACATCCGCCGTCTGGCCGCGGTTGTTGGGCCCGGGGCCGCGCGAGAGCGCCTCGCGCCCGGCGCGCAGCGCCTGCACCGCGGCGCGCCCGTCGCGCGCGAAGGCCGTGTCCTGCGCGGTGAAGAAGGGCAGCTCCGTCTGGCCCACGATGAGTCGCGCCTCCGCCCCGCGGGGGAAACTGTAGCCCGCGCGCACCGCCACCTGGTCGCGCGATTGCGGGCGGTGGGTGACCAGCAGCATCACGTTCTGCGCCTCGCGCCCCGGCACCCCGTCGATGCTGCGGGCGCGGGCGAAGGCGTAACAGACTTTCTGGCCCTGCTCGACGTGGGTGGCGGCGGTCCAGGACTGGAACTCGCCCAGCCGCACGGGCGCGCCGCGCTGCTGGGCCGCGGCGGCGGCGGAGAGCAGCAGGGGCGGGAGCAGCGCGGCCAGGATCGGAAGGCGTCGCATGGCGCCGCTGCATAGGCCCGCCCGGGGCGAGGGGCAATGCAGGAAAGGCGGGGGGCAGGGCCGCCCGGGCGTCAGCCCTCCTCGTCGCGGTCGCCCTCGACCTCGATCTCCTCGCCGATCGCCTCGTCCTCGTCCTCGAGCTCGTCGGCGTCCTCCAGCGCGGCGTCGGCCTCCACGTCCTCGAGCTCCACCTCGTCGGCGTCCACCTCCGCGGCGGCGCCGGCGCGCTTCTTGAGTTTCTCGTCGGCGGCGGCGGCGGCGCGGCGCAGGCGGGGCTGCTCGGCGGGCTGCTCGGTCCCGCACTTGGGGCAGATCGCGGGCTGGCGCGTCAGGTCGTAGAACTTCGCGCCGCAGGAGACGCAGACGCGCTTCAGTCCGAGTTCCGGCTTGGCCATGGAGCCTTCATTCCTCTGCGCGGCCACGGGGCCGCGGGCGGCGCGCATTGCCACGGGCCGCGCATCGGTGTCAAACCCGCGGCCATGCCGCACGACTCCGCGCCCCAGCCGCTCCGCGCCCGCGCCGCCCCCGCACCCCTCTCCGGCCGGCTGCGCGTGCCGGGCGACAAGTCCATCAGCCACCGGGCGCTGATGTTCGGCGCGCTGGCCGTGGGCACGACGCGCATCGAGGGGCTGCTGGAGGGCGAGGACGTGCTGCGCACCGCCGCCGCCATGCGCCTGCTGGGCGCGGAGGTCGAGCGGCTGGGCGAGGGCGCCTGGCGCGTGGCCGGCCGCGGCATCGGCGGGCTGACCGAGCCCTCGGACGTGCTGGACATGGGCAACTCCGGCACCGCGGCGCGGCTGCTCTGCGGGGTGCTGGCCGGCCACCCCCTCTTCGCGGTGATGACCGGCGACGCCTCGCTGCGCCGCCGCCCGATGAGGCGCGTGACCGAGCCGCTCTCCGCCACCGGCGCGCGCTTCGCCACGCGCGCGGGCGGGCTGCTGCCGCTGGCGGTGGAGGGCGCGCGGGATCCCCTGCCGCTCGACTACCGCCTGCC
This sequence comes from Roseococcus sp., assembly GCA_046291055.1. GTDB lineage: Bacteria > Pseudomonadota > Alphaproteobacteria > Acetobacterales > Acetobacteraceae > Roseococcus. The sequence continues at coordinate 4,784 of JBKBSR010000094.1, read as the reverse complement.
CGTCGCCTCCGCCCAGGTGAAGAGCGCCTGCCTGCTGGCCGGGCTCTGCGCGCCCGGGATCACCCGCGTCGTCGAGCCCGAGGCGACGCGCGACCACAGCGAGAACATGCTGCGCCATTTCGGCGCGGAGGTCCGCGTCTCGCCCGAGGGGGCGGGGCGCGTGATCGAGCTGACCGGCCAGCCGGAGCTGCGCGCCGCGCCGGTGATGGTGCCGGGCGATCCCTCCTCGGCCGCCTTCTTCGCCGTCGCCGCGCTGGTGGTGCCCGGCTCGCGGCTCGTCATCGAGAATGTGGGGCTCAATCCGCTGCGCACCGGCCTTTTCGAGACGCTGCGCGAGATGGGCGCGGCGCTCACCGTCTCCAACGCCCGCACCGAGGGGGGCGAGCCGGTGGGCGATCTCGTGCTCCGCCAGGGCGAGCTGCGGGCGGTGGAGGTGCCCGCCGCGCGCGCCCCGGCGATGATCGACGAATACCCGGTGCTGGCCGTGGCCGCCGCCTTCGCCCGCGGTGTGAGCCGCTTCCGCGGCCTGGCCGAGCTGCGCGTGAAGGAGAGCGACCGCCTCGCCGGCGCCGCCGCGCTGCTCTCGGTCAACGGGGTGAAGGTGGAAGTGGAGGGCGACGACCTGATCGTGCACGGCACGGGCGGGGCCGTGCCCGGCGGCGGCGTGGTGGCGACGCGGATGGACCATCGCCTGGCCATGTCGGCGCTGGTGATGGGCCTCGCCGCGCGCGCCCCGGTGGCGGTGGATGACGGCGCCTTCATCGCCACGAGCTTCCCCGGTTTCGTGCCGCTGATGAACCGCGCGGCCGGCGGCGAGGCGATCGGCCCGGCATGAGCGCGCCGCTGATCATCGCCGTGGACGGGCCGGCGGCGGCCGGCAAGGGGACGCTGGCGCGGCGGCTCGCGGCGCATCTCGGCCTGCCTTATCTGGACACGGGGCTGCTCTACCGCGCCACCGGCCGGCGGGTGCTGGACGCGGGCGGCGACCCGGCCGACCCCGCCGCCGCCGAGGCCGCCGCCCGCGCGCTGGCGCCGGAGGATCTCGCCCGCCCTGATCTGCGCGCCGAGGATGCGGCGGCGGCGGCGAGCAAGGTGGCCGCCATCCCTGCCGTGCGCGCCGCGCTGCTCGACTTCCAGCGCCGCTTCGGCGCGGCGCGCGGCGGCGTGCTGGACGGGCGGGACATCGGCACGGTGGTCTTCCCCGAGGCGCCGGTGAAGCTCTTCGTCACCGCGAGCCCCGAGGTGCGCGCCGCCCGCCGCCACGCGGAGCTGCTGGGCAAGGGCGTGGCCGCGCGGCTCGAGGATGTGGCGGCGGAGATGGCCGAGCGCGACGCCCGGGATTCCGCGCGGGGCGTGGCCCCTCTGCGCCCGGCGGAGGACGCGCTGATCCTCGACACCAGCGCGCTGGACGCCGAGGCCGCCTTCGCCGCCGCCCTCGCCCTCGTGGAATCCGCTCGGGCGCGCGCGAAATCCACGGCAGGCTGACGCTTTTCCCTTGACCTGCCGCGCGAGTCGGCGGAAGAAGCGCGCGCCATGCCCGGGCATGGTCGGCCGCGGGGCGCGCCGCAAGCGCTCCACCCACCAGGCCGCCCCTCCTTCCTCGGCAAGAGGCCGAGCGCGTCGGGCGCGCAAGCCGTGACGGCCCCTGTCGGGCGCCGTGGCGCAGGACCGGACCACCGGGGCCCCGGCCCCGACGCTGACCCAGGAACCACTCTCTACATGGCCAATGCCAACGCCCCCGCCACGCGCGCGGGCACCGAAGATTTCGCCGCCCTGCTCGACGAGATGCTGGGCGCCAACACCGGCTTCGCCGGCTCCGTCGTCACCGGCAAGGTGATTCGGATCGACGACGACGTCGCGGTGGTGGATGTGGGCCTCAAGAGCGAAGGCCGCGTGCCGCTGAAGGAGTTCGCCCCGCCCGGCCAGAAGCCCGAGGTGAAGGTGGGCGACGTGTTCGACCTCTTCGTCGAGCGCTACGAGGACAAGGACGGCTCCATCGTCCTCTCGCGCGAGAAGGCGCGGCGCGAGGAGGCCTGGACCAACCTCGAGAAGGCCTTCCAGGCGAACCAGCGGGTCGAGGGCGTCATCTTCGGCCGCGTGAAGGGCGGCTTCACGGTGGACCTCGGCGGCGCGGTGGCCTTCCTGCCCGGCAGCCAGGTGGACATCCGCCCGGTGCGCGACGTGGGCCCGCTGATGGGTCAGAAGCAGCCCTTCCAGATCCTCAAGATGGACCGCGCGCGCGGCAACATCGTCGTCTCCCGCCGCGCCGTGCTCGAGGAGACGCGCGCCGAGCAGCGCGCCGAACTGGTGCAGGGCCTGAAGGAAGGCATGGTGCTGGACGGCGTGGTGAAGAACATCACCGACTACGGCGCCTTCGTGGACCTGGGCGGCGTGGACGGGCTGCTGCACGTGACCGACATCGCCTGGCGGCGCATCAACCATCCTTCCGAGGCGCTGACCATCGGCCAGCCGGTGAAGGTGCAGGTGATCCGCTTCAACCAGGACACCCAGCGCATCAGCCTCGGCATGAAGCAGCTCATGTCCGACCCGTGGGACGGCGTGGCGCTGAAGTATCCGGTGGGCGCGCGCTTCTCGGGCCGCGTGACCAACATCACCGACTACGGCGCCTTCGTGGAGCTGGAGCCGGGCGTCGAGGGCCTCGTGCACGTCAGCGAGATGTCCTGGACGAAGAAGAACGTCCACCCGGGCAAGATCGTCTCCACCTCCGAGCAGGTGGACGTGATGATCCTGGACGTGGACGAGCCGAAGCGGCGCATCTCGCTCGGCCTCAAGCAGGCCCAGGGCAACCCGTGGGAGCTGTTCCTGCAGGCGCATCCGCCGGGCAGCGTGGTCGAGGGCGAAATCCGCAACATCACCGAGTTCGGCCTGTTCATCGGGGTGGGCCCGGACATCGACGGGATGGTGCATCTGTCCGACCTCTCCTGGGACGAGCCCGGGGAAGTGGCCATCCAGCGCTACAAGAAGGGCGACGTGGTGAAGGCCAAGGTGCTGGACGTGGATGTGGAGAAGGAACGCATCTCGCTCGGCATCAAGCAGCTCGAGGCCGATCCGGCCGCCGAGGTGCTGGACCGCGTGCGCAAGGGCGACATCGTGACCTGCACCGTCACCAAGATCGAGCCCAACGGCATCGAGGTGAAGGTGGAGGAGGTGCTGACCGGCTTCATCCGCCGCGCCGAGCTGGCGCGCGACCGCCAGGACCAGCGCCCCGAGCGCTTCGCCGTGGGCGAGAAGGTGGACGCGAAGGTGACGGCGGTGGACCGCGCCGCGCGCCGCCTCTCGCTCACCATCAAGGGCAAGGAGATCGAGGAGGAGCGCGAGGCCGTGCGCGAGTTCGGCAGCTCCGACAGCGGGGCCTCGCTCGGCGACATCCTGGGCGCGGCGATCCGCCGTCGCCGCGAGATGGCCGGCGAGGAGTGATGGCGGGCCCCTCGGGGCCGCCGGTGCTCGGGAAGGGGCGCGCCGTGGGGCGCGCCCCTTTTTCGTTGTGACCGTGCGGTGCGGCCCTGGGGGCCAGGGCGGGAGCGGGGAGCGTCTCGTTTCGCGCGCATCCGGATCGAGCGGCGGGATGCGGGCCCCTCGGATCTCAAGGATCGGGACCGGCTCGGCGGGCGAGCCGTCCGGCCGATCCTTGCCACAGGGTTTCTCGCCGCCGGGGGCGTTAATGCCTCCTTATTGACGAATATCTTTTTAAATACACAAAAAATCGGAAATCCCGCTTGGCCGGGACACGCGCAGGTGGTATCTCCTGCACACGCAAAACGTGTGGAGACCGAGCAATGCGCATCCTTCTGGTGGAAGACGATCGCTCCGCGGCCCGCGGCATCTCCTTCCAGCTTCAGCAGCACCGGATGGTGGTGGACGTGGCCGATTGCGGCGCCGAGGCGCTCGAGCTCGCCCGCCTCTACGACTATGACGCCGCCATCGTGGACCTGATGCTGCCGGACATGGAGGGCTACGAGGTCGTCTCGAAGTTCCGCGCGGCCCGGATCGAGGCGCCGGTGCTCATGCTCTCCGCCAATGGCCGCACCCAGGCCAAGGTGCGCGGCCTCTCCGTCGGCGCCGACGACTACCTCGCCAAGCCCTTCGAGCCCGATGAGCTGGTGGCCCGGCTGCAGGCGATGATCCGCCGCTCCAAGGGGCTCAGCCAGCCGCGCATCCAGCTCGGCCCCCTCTCGCTCGACCTCGGCGCGAAGGAGGTCACGGTGCAGGGCCGCCCGGTGCACCTCACCACCAAGGAATACGCCATCCTCGAACTGCTGCTCATGCGCCGCGGCACGGTGCTCTCGAAGGAGAACTTCCTCGACCACCTCTATGGCGGCATGGACGAGCCCGACGCCAAGATCATCGACGTCTTCGTCTGCAAGCTGCGCAAGAAGCTGCAGCAGGCCGGCGCGGCCAACGTGATCGGCACGGTCTGGGGCCGCGGCTACATCGTGCGCGACGCCTCCGGCCCGGCCATGCCCGCCGCCTTCCGCAACCCGATGCCGGAGTCCCGGCCCGCCGCCTGATCGGCCCGGCCCATGCTGCGCCGCACGGCCACGCCGCGCCGCAACATGGGAAGTGGTTGCAACCCCCGCGTGCCGGGGCCCAAGCTGAGCGGGCTGTCATCCGCCGGGAAGGAGGGCTTCGACATGCTCGTCAGTCAGGTGCTCAAGGCCAAGGGAACCCAGGTCATCTCCGTCCGGGCCGGGGATGGCATCGCCTCCATCACGCGCACCCTGGCGCAGCACCGCATCGGCGCGGTGCTGGTGGTGGAGGGGGAT
>JBKBSR010000455.1:0-1975 GCA_046291055.1 Roseococcus sp. | reverse complement strand
GATGGAGGCATTGATGGCCTGCATGATCGCCGAGGGGCCCTCGGCGAAGCGCCCGCCCCATTGCTGGTTGGCGCTGCTGTCTGTGGGGTTGGACAAGGAAGGATCGCCCTCGTGCTGATGTCGCGCCGCCGGATCGGACTTGCGCTTGTTGCCCCCGCGCTTCTTCCGGCGCAAGGGCGCGCGGGCGGCGTCGCGCAAGGGCGCGCGGGTGGGCTGGCTCTCGTGCGCGCGGACGGCAGCGAGAAGCTGCGCGAGGGCCGCCGCCCTGCCCCCGCCGTCACCTTCACCGACGCCGAGGGGCGCGAGCACGGTTTCCAGGATTTCCCGGGCGAGGGACTGGTGGTGAACCTCTGGGCCACCTGGTGCCCGCCCTGTGTCGCGGAGATGCCCGCGCTGGACCGCCTGCAGGCCATGCTGCGGGGCGAGCGGGTGCGGGTGCTGCCCCTCTCCTCCGACCGGGGCGGGCGGGCCGTGGTGGAGGGGTTCTACCAGCGCCTCGGCCTGCGCGAGCTCGGCCTCTGGCTGGATCCCCGGGGGGCCGCCGCGCGGGGGCTCGGGGTGCGGGGCCTGCCCACCACCGTGATCCTGGACCGCGCGGGCTTCGAGCGCGCGCGGCTGGAGGGCGAGGCGGAATGGGATGCGCCCGCCCTGGTGGCGGCCGTGCGGCGGCTCGTGGAGCCGCTCGCCGACGGGGGTGCGGGCCGCACCTGAGCACGGAGGCGCTCCGACAGTCGTCCGGCCGCGCCCCCGCTCCGTCGCGGCCTGGGCTGGCCTGCGCTCGGCGAGGCGCGGGCGCGCCGCTGCCCGTCAACCCGGCCTGCGCGATACGGGCGGCATGTCATGCCGCCCGCATCAGGGCGCGGCGGCGGCGCGCATGGCGGGACGATGCCGGTGCGCCCGCCTCGCGCCGCCTTGGCGGCCCACGCCTGTGGACAGCCCCGCGCGGAGCCTTACCGTGCGCCCATGCTCGAGCTGAGGGAGATCACCAAGAGCTTCCGCACCGGCCCGGCCGAGACGGTCGTGCTGCGCGACCTCTCGCTGCGCGTGGAGGCGGGGGAGATGTGCTCGATCATGGGCGGCTCGGGCTCCGGCAAGTCCACGCTGATGAACATCATCGGCCTGCTCGACCGCCCGACATCGGGCAGCTACCGCATCGCGGGCGAGGATGTGCTGGCCGCCCCGCCCGACAAGCAGTCCGCCCTGCGCAACCGCCTCATCGGCTTCGTCTTCCAGTCCTTCTTCCTGCTGCCGCGGCTGAACGCCTGGCGCAACGCCGCGCTGCCGCTGATGTATCGCGGCGCGCCGGAGGCCGAGGCGCGCCGCCGCGCCTGCGCGATGCTGGAGCGCGTCGGCCTCGCCGACCGCATGGAGCACATGCCGGCCCAGCTCTCGGGCGGGCAGAAGCAGCGCGTGGCCATCGCCCGCGCCCTGGTGGGCCAGCCCAAGGTGCTGCTGGCCGACGAGCCCACCGGCGCGCTCGACCCCAAGGTGGCGCAGGAGATCATGGACCTCTTCCTCGAGATGAACCGGGAGCTCGGCGTGCTCGCCCTCATCATCACGCATGACCCGCACATCGCCGCGCAATGCCCGCGCCAGCTCCGCCTCGGCGGGGGGCGCATCGCCGAGGACATCCGCCGCGCATGATCAAGCAGGCGCTGCTCGAGGCGATCGGCAACCTGCTGGCCGCGCGGCAGCGCTCGGCGCTGGCGCTCATCGGCATCATGGTGGGCGCGGGGGCGGTGATCGCCATGCTCACCGTCGGCGCCATCGCGCGCGAGCAGACGGCGCGACAGTTCCGCGCCATGGGCACCGACATCCTGCTGCTGCGCGCCGATTCCGACACGGGGCTCGGCCGGCTTCCGCTCGCCGAGACGGAGGCGCTGGTGGGGCAGGCGCCGGGCCTCGCCTCCATCGCGCCCTTCATGCTCTCCGGCGGGCCGGTGAGCAAAATCCTCTGCCGTCAAACCTTTCAGAC
>JBKBSR010000454.1:0-1978 GCA_046291055.1 Roseococcus sp. | reverse complement strand
GGGCGAGCGCGGGCCCCGCGCCGGCCAGCAGCGCGAGGGCGAGCCCCGCGGCCACCTGGCGCGGCGCGGCCGGGGCGGCGGGGCGGCGCGGGGCGACCACGTCGGAGACGCGCGCCGCCTCCGGCGCCGCCGCAGCCGGCTTCTGCGCCGCGCGCACCTTGCCGAAGCGATATTTCTTGAACACCACGTCGGCGGTCGCGGCCACCACATTGGCGAGCGAGCGCAAGGGGCGGTCCTCCGGCCATTTGTCCCAGTAGAGCCAGGCGTCCGGGCGGCCGAAGAAGGCGCGCACCACATTCGCCTCGTCTTGCAGGCTCTGCACCAGGAACTGGAAATAGGCGTCATTGCCCTCCCAGCGCACCACCTGGCAGCGCAGCGGAATCTCCTCGCCGGTGGAGGAGAGGACGAGCGTGACGCGATCCCCGTCCGCGACGCCGAGCGGGCGCTCGAGCACCACCCGCGCGCCAGAGAGCGACAGATCGGCCGTCTCGCCCGGCACCGCGGTGCCGTCGGGCAGGATCACCCGGCCCGGGACCTTCGCGGCCACGCGCGCGCGCACCCGGGCCTGCGGCTGCTCGCGCCCCACCGCCACGCTGGCCGAGAGCGGCACGAGGCAGAGCCCCGCCCAGATCATGTTCAGCAGATAGGCGTTGGAGCGCAGGCTGCCCCATTCGCTGGTCGCCACACCCCAGACGCCGATGAGGAAGCCGATGCCGACCAGCACCAGCAGGATCAGGTTCAGCCGCACCGCCTGGAAGTCGAGGTAGCCCTCCTCCAGGATGCCGCCCTTCTCGGTCACGTTGAACTTGCCCTTCCTGGGATCCCACAGGGTGAGGATGGTCACCGGCAGCAGCGCCGCGGCCAGCGAGGCCTCGTAGATCTCCGACCAGAAGCTGTGGCGGTATTTGCCGTTCAGCCGCGCGGTGGTGGCCACCGCGTGGAACAGGTGCCCGCCCGCATAGGCGATGATGGCCAGCGGCGAGGCCGCGATCACGCTCTCGCCCAGCAGCAGGAAGGCGAGGGGCGAGGAGAGGAAGACGATGCGCGGGATGGCGAAGAGGAAGCCGAACTGCGCGATGAAGTAGCAGATGCGCTGCATCATCGTCAGGCCCGGCGCGAAGAGCGTGTTCTCCTGCCGCATGATCTGGATCATGCCGCGCGCCCAGCGCGCGCGCTGGCCGATGTGCAGCGCGAGCCGCTCGGTCGCCAGCCCCGCGGCCAGCGGGATGCGGATATAGGCCGTGTGCCAGCCCTTCTGCTGCATGCGGAAGGCGGTGTGCGCGTCCTCCGTCACCGTCTCGTGCGCGACGCCGCCCACCTCCTCGAGCGCGGTGCGCCGCAGCACCGCGCAGGAGCCGCAGAAGAAGGCCGCGTTCCAGAGGTCGTTGCCGGGCTGGATCAGGCCGTAGAACAGCAGCCCCTCGTTCGGCACGGGCCGCTTGCGCGCGAGGTTCCGCTCGAAGGGATCGGGCGAGTAGAAGTGGTGCGGCGTCTGCACCATCGCGAGCTTCTTGTCGCGCACCAGCCAGCCGAGCGTGAGCTGGAGGAAGGCGCGCGTCGGCGCGTGATCGCAGTCGAAGATCGCGATGTACTCGCCCGTGGTGTGCTTCATCGCGTGGTTGAGGTTGCCCGCCTTCGCGCCCTTGTTGTCGGGGCGGATGATGTAGCCGCAGCCCACCTCCTCGGCGAAGGCGCGGAACTCCGGCCGGCGCCCGTCGTCCAGGATCCAGACGTTCAGCTTCTCGCGCGGGTAGTCCATGTCCATCGCGGCCAGCACCGTGGGCCGCACCACCTCCAGGCTCTCGTTGTAGGTGGGGACATACACGTCCACCGTCGGCCACAGCGCCGGATCCCTGGGCAGCGGCACCGGCTTGCGGTGCAGAGGGAAGCTCGTCTGGATATAGGAAAGCGCCATCAGCACGCCGGCGAAGAGCTCGGCGAGGAAGAGCAGGCTGCCGAGCAGCGCCTGCAGCGTCGT
>JBKBSR010000453.1:0-1980 GCA_046291055.1 Roseococcus sp. | reverse complement strand
GATCGGGCCTCAGGCGGTCTTGGCCGGCGCGGGCGCGGCGGGGGCGACGGGCGGCGGCGCCTCCGCGGCCGCGGCGGAGCCGGTCGGCGGGGCCGGGGGCGGCGGTGCGGGGACGGGCTCGGGCGCGAGGCCCGTCGGCGCCGGGGTGGCCGGCGGCACGAAGGCGGGCGCTGCCACAGGCGGCGAGGGAGGCGGCGCCTCCGGCGCCTTGTAGGGCGCCATGGTCTGCGGCGGGATCATCGCCGGCGCGTCTGGGATGTCGCGCGCGGTGGGCGGCGGCGTCCAGGCGGGCGGGCTCGCCGTCGCGCCCAGATCCTTCAGCGGATCCCCTTCGAAGGCCCTGGTCAGGGTGCCGTCCGAATCCACCGTCTTCCGGATTTCGCTCTTCAGGTCGAAGCTGCGAATTTCGTTGATCGCCCCCTTCACCTCGGCGATCTGGTTGCGCACCTCGTCGAGCTTCGCCTCGCGGAAGAGCTCGTCCGCCTGCTGCTGGAACTGCGCCAGCTGCTGCTTGCCCTTCTTGATCATGTCCGCGATGCCGCGGATGGCGCCGGGCAGATCCTTGGGCCCGATCACCACCAGCGCCACCACGATGATCAGCAGGATCTCTGACCAGGCGAGATCGAGCATTCCATCCCCGGAGCGGATAACCTCCCTCCCCGATACCAGGGCAGGGCCGCCGCGCCAATGCGGCGACGCCTTTACTTGGTGCGCGACATTGCGCGAGTCACCCCTCCGCCTCCCCGGCCGGGAAGGCGAAGGCCCGGGCGGGGTCCAGCGCCACCCCGACGCGCTGCCCGCGCGCCAGCGCCGCGCCGGGCGGCAACCGGGCGTGCAGGTGCAGCACGCCCCCCTCCCCGTCCTCCACCGCCATATGCACGAGGGTGGTGGCGCCGAGCAGCCGGCAGGCCTCCACCTCGGCCGGTGTGGCGCCGGGGGCGCCCTCGGGCAGCACGCGCAGCCCCTCGGGGCGCAGCAGCAGCTCGGCCGCGCTGCCCTCGGGCAGGCCGCGCCCCGGGGCGGCGCCGATCACGGTGCGCGCCTCGCCGCCGCGGATGCGCGCGGGCAGGCGGTTCACCTCGCCGAGGAAGGTGGCGACGAAGGGGGTGGCGGGGTTGAGGTAGAGCTCCTCCGGCGTTCCGAGCTGCACGATCCGCCCCGCGCGCATCAGCGCGATGCGGTCGGCCATGAACATCGCCTCCTCGGCGTCATGGGTCACGATGAGGGCGGGAATCCCGGCCTGCTGGAGCACATGCAACGTGTCGTCGCGCACCTGTTCGCGCAGCCGCGCATCGAGGCTGGCGAAGGCCTCGTCCAGCAGCAGCGCGTCCGGGCGCGGGGCGAGGGCGCGGGCCAGCGCCACGCGCTGCTGCTGCCCGCCCGAGAGCTGGTGCGGCCAGGCGTTCGCGTAGGCCTCCAGCCCCACGCGCGCCAGCGCCTCGGCCACGCGCCAGGCGCGGTCCCCGCGCGGCACGCGGCGCAGGCCGAAGGCGACGTTGTCGGCCACCGTCAGATGCGGGAACAGCGCGTAGTCCTGGAAGACGAAGCCGATATTGCGCCCCTCGGGCGGCACCTCGACTCCCGGGCCGGCGAGAACCCGGCCGCCCAGCGCGATCTCGCCCTGCTGCAGCCGCTCGAGCCCGGCCACGAGGCGCAGCAGCGTGGTCTTGCCATCGCCCGAGGGGCCGAGCAGGCAGACGATCTCGCCCGCCGCCACCTCGAGCGAGACGCCGCGCAGCACCTCGCGCGCGCCGTAGCGGTGGTGGATGTCGCGCAGCACCAGACTCACGGGCGGCGACCCAGGCAGGCATGAAGCGCCAGCGGCGCGGGCGCAGCGCCGGAACGGCGGCCGGGAGGGCGCCGCCCTCCCCGCACCCCACCCGCCAAGGGCCGGTGGGCCCTTGGAACCCGTCTGTGGGGCGGCGGAGGGAGGGGCATCGCGGGAGCACGCATCGTCACGGGCGCACCATGCCCCTCCCT
>JBKBSR010000093.1:0-10089 GCA_046291055.1 Roseococcus sp. | reverse complement strand
GGGCGGCATGGCATGCCGCCCGTGTCAGCGCAGCCCCCGGCAGAAGCGCTGGATGCGCGTGCAGGCCTCGCGCAGCGAGGCGTCGTCGGTCGCGTAGCTGATGCGGAAGTGGCCGGGGAACATGAAGGCGGCGCCGTGCACGGCCGCCACCCCCTCCTCCTCCAGCAGCGCCAGCACGAAATCCTCGTCCGTCTCGATCTTGCGCCCGCCGGCGCTGGTCTTGCCCAGGCAGGCATGGATGGAGGGATAGACGTAGAAGGCCCCCTCCGGCGTGGCGCAGCGGATGCCGGGCGCCTCGTTCAGCATGCCCACCACCAGGTCCCGCCGGCGCTGATAGACCTTCACCATCTCCTGGATGCTCTCCTGCGGGCCGTTGAGCGCCTCGATCGCCGCGGCCTGGGAGACGGAGCAGGTGTTGGAGGTGGACTGGCTCTGCAGCTTGTCCATGGCCTTGATCAGCGCCACCGGGGCGCCGGCGTAGCCGATGCGCCAGCCCGTCATCGCATAGGCCTTGGAGCAGCCGTTCATGGTGATGGTCCGCTCCTTCAGGCGCGGCTCCACCTCCACCACCGTCGCGGGCTTGAAGCCGTCATAGGCAAGCTTCTCGTAGATGTCGTCGGTGAAGACCCAGACCTGGGGATGGCGCAGCAGCACCTCCGTCAGCGCCTTCAGCTCCTCGCGCGAATAGGCCGCGCCGGTGGGGTTGCAGGGGTTGTTGAGGATGAACCACTTGGTGCGCGGCGCGATCGCGGCCTCGAGCTGCTCGGGCGTGATCTTGAAGCCCTGGTTCTGCCCGCAGGGCACGATCACGGGCTTGCCCTCCGCGAGCTGCACGATGTCGGGATAGCTCACCCAGCAGGGGGCGGGGATGATCGCCTCGTCGCCCGGGTCGATGGTCGCCATCAGCGCGTTGAAGATCACCTGCTTGCCGCCGGTGCTGACGATGATCTCCTCGGGCGCGTAGGAAATCCCGTGGTCGCGCTCGAACTTGGCGCAGATGGCCTGGCGCAGCTCCCGCGTGCCGGCCACGTCGGTGTACTTCGTCTCGCCGCGCCGGATGGCGGCGATGGCCGCGTCCTTCACGTTCTGGGGCGTGTCGAAATCGGGCTCTCCGGCCGAGAGGCTGATCACGTCCCGGCCCGCGGCCTTGAGCGCGCGCGCCTTGGCCGACATGGCGATGGTCTGGGAGGGGGAGATGCGGTCGAGCCGCTGGGCGGTGAGCTGCATGGACATCGGGTCCTGGCGGGAAGGAGGCGGACCCTATTCCCGCGACGGGGGTGTTTCAACCCGGCCGCCGCGCAGGAACAGCGACAGGCCGAGCAGCCCCGCCCCCGCCAGCCCCAGCAGCACCACCGCCAGCGCATTGGCCTCGGGCGTCAGTCCCAGCCGCAACTGGCTGAACAGATGGACCGGCAGGGTGGTGGCGCCGGGGCCGGAGACGAAGCTCGCCAGCACCACGTCATCCAGCGAGAGGGTGAAGGCGAGGCCCCAGCCGGCCGCGAGGCTGGGCGCGATCAGCGGGAGGGTGATGGTGCGGAACACGGCGAAGGGCGCGGCGCCGAGATCCGCCGCCGCCTCCTCGAGCCTGGGGTCGAGGGCGGCGAGGCGCGCCTGCACCAGCACCGCCACATAGGCCATGCCCAGTGCGGAATGGGCGAACCAGACCGTCATCGCCCCCCGCTGCGCCGGCCAGCCCAGAAGCTCCTGCAGGGCCACGAAGAGCAGCAGCAGCGCGAGCCCCATCACCACCTCGGGCAGCACCAGCGGCGCGCCCGCCAGCGCGCCGAAGACCGGCCGGCCCGCGAAAGGGCCATGGCGCGCGAGCACCCAGCCCAGCAGCAGGCCGAGCAGGGTGCCGAGGGTGGCCGCCCCCGCCGCGATCTGCAGCGACAGCAAGGCCGCCTCGATCAGCCGCTCATTGGCCGCAAGCGCGGCGAACCAGCGCAGCGAGAAGCCGCCCCAGACATAGGGGCTGCGGCTTTCGCTGAACGCATAGGCGACCATGAGCAGGATCGGCGCCCACAGGAAAGCGAGGCCGAGGGCGAGGAAGATCCGCCTCATCGCCGCGCGAGCCGCTGGTAGAGCCCAAGCGGCAGCAGCAGCACCGCGAGCAGGGCGGTGGCGAGGGCGGCGGCCGCCGGCCAGTCCCGCGTCTGGAAGAACTCGGCCCAGATGGCCCGGCCGATCAGGACGGAATCGGGCGCGCCGAGCAGCTCGGGGATCACCACCTCGCCGGCCGCGGGGATGAACACCAGCAGGAAGGCGGCCCCGGCGGCCGGCGCGGCGAGCGGCAGGGTGACGGTGCGGAACACGGTGAACGGCGAGGCGCCGAGATCGGCCGCCGCCTCCTCCAGCGCGCGATCCCGCCGCGCGAGGGCGGCGGTGAGCGGCAGCACGGCGAAGGGCAGATAGCCATGCACCATGCCGGCCAGCATGGCGCCCTCGGTGTAGAGCAGGGCGAGCGGCGCCTCGATCAGCCCGGCCGAGAGCAGCACCGTGTTGATCCAGCCCGAATCCCGCAGCAGCCCCACCCAGGCGGAGAGGCGCAGCACGAAACCCGTCCAGAAGGGCAGCAGCACCAGCGCGAGCAGCAGGAGTTGCCGCTCCGGCCGGGCCGAGGCGATGCCGAGCGCCATGCCGAAGCCGATGACGAGGCAGAGCGTGGCCGTCAGCGCCGCCAGCCGCAGCGAGCGCAGGAAGGCGTCGAGATAGTAGCCGTCGGCGAAGAGCAGCGACCAGGCCTCCAGGCTGCCCTCCCAGCCCTTCGGCCCGATGGGCCAGCGCACCGGCGGCACCCCCGGCGCGACGCTGCCGAAGCCCATGCCGAGCACGATGGCGAGCGGTGCGGCCACCAGCAGCCCGAGCGCGAGCCAGGCGGCGGTGCGGATCACGCCGCGAGCGGGGCGAGCGCCGCCGCCTCCCAGGCGAGCGCGATCTCGGCCCCGCGCTCGGGCAATGCCGCGCCGGCCGGGAGCACCACGCGCAGCGCCTCGCCGCCCGCGGGCCGGGCGAGCAGCAGGGCATCCGCGCCGCGGAAGGCCACCTCCTCCACCACGGCGCGCACGCCGTTCACGGGCGGGGCCTCGGCGACCAGCGCGATGCGCTCGGGCCGCAGCGCATAGGCGGGGGCGAGCGTCTCGGGGGCGAGCGGGATGGGCCCGCCCGCCTCCAGGATGTTCGCCGCGCCGAGGAAGCGCGCCACGCCGCGCGTGGCCGGGCGCTCGTAGAGCTCGCGCGGGGGCGCCACCTGCGCGATGCGCCCGCCCTCCAGCAGCGCCACGCGATCGGCCAGCGCCAGCGCCTCGGACTGGTCATGCGTGACCATGACGAAGCTGGCGCCCGTGCGGCGCTGCAGGGCGCGCAGCTCGAGGCCGGTGCGCTCCCTCAGCCCGGCGTCCAGCGCGGCGAGTGGTTCGTCGAGCAGCACCAGCGCGGGGCGGCGCGCCAGCGCGCGGGCCAGCGCCACGCGCTGCTGCTGCCCGCCCGAGAGCTGCGCGGGGCGGCGCGCCTCGAGCCCCTCGAGGCGCAGCAGCGCCACGAGCTCCGCCACGCGCGCGGCGATGGCGCGCGCATCGGCGCCGGCGCGGCGCAGCCCGTAGGCGATGTTCTCCCGCACGCTCATGTGCGGGAACAGCGCGTAGGACTGGAACATCATCGCCACATCCCGCGCGGGCGGGGGGTCGGCGGTGATGTCGCGGCCCTTGAGCAGCACGCGCCCGGCATCGGGCCGCTCGAAGCCCGCCACCACGCGCAGCAGCGTGGACTTGCCCGAGCCCGACCCGCCGAGCAGCGCCACGAACTCGCCCTCCCCCACGGTGAGCGAGAGCCCCTCCAGCGCCACCGCGCTGCCGAAGCGGCGGCTGATGCCCTCGAGCGCGAGCAGCGCTCAGCGCCCCGCCCGGAAGCGTGCCCAGAGGCGCGCCCGCGCCCGCTCCGCCGCCTGGCTCGGCGTGCCCGCGACGAAGCTGCGCGCGATGGTCTCGGCGTCGGGGAAGACGGAGGGGTCCTCCCGCACCTCCTGCGGCAGCAGCGCGCGGGAGGCGGGCACGGCGTTCGGGTAGCGCACCTGGCGCGTGATGCCGGCCATCACCTCGGGCTGCAGCACGAAGTCGATGAAGGCGTGCGCCGCGTCGGGGTTGGGCGCATCTGCCGGGATGGCCAGCATGTCGAACCAGAGCTGCGCGCCCTCGCGCGGGGTGACGTAGCGCACCTCATGCGCGCGCCGCGCCTCGCGGGCGCGGGCGGCGGCCTGGATCACGTCGCCCGAATAGGTGAAGGCGAGGCAGATCTCGCCGTTCGCCAGCGCGTCGATCAGCGCGGGCGGCGAGGGGATGGAGCGCAGGAAGGGCCGGATGGCCAGCAGCGCGCGCTGCGCGGCGTCGAGCTCGGCCTGGTTCGCCGTGTCGGGGTGGAAGCCGAGATGGCGCAGCACCGAGGGCAGCACGTCCACCGCGCTGTCCATCACCGCCACCCCGCAGCGGGCGAGGCGGCGGACATGCTGCGGGTCCATCAGCAGGGCCATGCTGTCGAGCGGCGCATCGGGCGCCAGGGCGCGGATGCGCTCGGGGATCATGCCCAGCCCCACCGTGCCCCAGAGATAGATCACGCCATGCCGGTTGCCCGGGTCCACCGTGGCGATGCGCGCCATCAGCGCGGGGTCGAGGTTCCGCGCGTTGGGGATGCGCGCCATGTCGAGCGGCCGCAGCGCGCCCGCGCGCACCAGGCGGTGGAAGCTGGGCTCGCTCGTGGGCACGACGATGTCATAGCCGCTGCGCCCTGCGGATAATTTTCCTTCAAGCGTCTCGAGCGTGTCATAGACATCGTAGCGCACGCGGATGCCGGTTTCCCGCTGGAAGCGCTCGATGGCGTAGGGGTCTATGTAGTCCGCCCAGTTGTAGATGTTCAGCACGGGCTGCTGCGCCTGGGCGGCGGCGCCGAGCAGCAGGAGGGCGGCGGCGAGCAGCAGGCGGCGCATGAACCCTTCTCCATCCGAGAACCCCGCTCTTGCAGCAGCGGCCGCGCGCCCGCAATCCCGGATTATTTTCCTTGACCGCGATAGGAATGTGATCTAAAGACGGCAGGCCAACGGGCGATCTGCGCCCGGGCTCCACCCCCCGTTTCGCCGCCCTCAACCGCCGCGCCCGGCGCGGAAGGAGACGCACGCCCATGCCCTTCGTCGCCAATGCCCTCGTGCCCCTGGTGCAGACGGCGGGATTCAGCCTCTGGCACTACCGCAGCACCGACACCCGCGCCGACATCACCGCCGCCGGCTATTTCGCCCCCGCCTCCGTCCGCCTGCGCGCGGGCGACGTGATGATCGTGGAGGCCTCGGACGCGCTGGCCATCCTGCCCGTGCGCTCCAACGCCGTCATCGGCACGGGCGTGAACCTGGACGGCGCGGTGGCCCCCGTGGCGCTCACCCGCAGCATCGCGCAGACGCTGCGCATGGTGCAGCAGGCGGGCGCGGTGGTGACCACCATCATCCTGGCGCCGCTGATGGCCGGCATCATCGCCGGCACCTCCATCCCTGTGCAGGCGCAGGTGACCGGCCCGATCAGCCAGGTGGTGGTCAGCCTGCGCGACGCGCAGGGCGCCATCGTCCCGCCGGTGCAGACGGTCAACGTCTCCCAGGGCTACGCCATCACCGCCCTGCCCACCCCGCCGGAGGGCTCGGGCTATCGCATCCGCGTCGAGGACGCGGGCGATACGGGCATCGCCGTCACCTCGCGCAGCTTCAACATCCTGCCCGACCTGCGCCTCGTGCTCGCCGAGGACGGCCTGCGCCTCGCGCAGGAGGACGACTTCGCCCTCGCGCAGGACTGACGGCGCCCTTCTCCCCTCACCGGCCACCCCCAGCAGACCGGACGGAGCCCCGATGCCCGACCTCCGAATCAGCCAACTTCCCGCCGCGACGAGCCTGAACGACGCCGACATCGTTCCCCTCGTCCAGGGCGGGCCCAACACGACCCGCCGCGCGAGCGTCAGCCAGCTTCGCCGCCAGGTGCTCGCCGACCGCGGCGTGGACCTGCGCGACTTCGGCGCCGCGGGCAATGGCGCCACCAACGACGCGCCGGCCCTGCAGGCCGCCATCAATGCCCTTGGCAGCGCGGGCGGCACCATCCGCCTCGGCCCGCGCACCTATCGCCTGGCCTCTGCGGTCACCATCAGCGCGGGGCCCATCCGGCTGATCGGCCAGGGCTATCCCGAGGGCGGGGGGCCGGGCAGCGGCACCTGGCTGACGGTGGACCAGACGGGGTTCTTCCCCATCACCTTCAGCGGCGTCTCGGCGCGCGGCTCGCTGGTGGCGAACCTCGCGGTGCGCCAGACCCACGGCGCGGCGCAGAACGCCTCCTGGGCGCCCACGCCCTATGACTGGTTCTTCCGCGTGCTGGACTGCCTGGGCGGCGTGGAGTTCGAGAACGTGATGCTCTCGGCGATCAACCGCGGCATCCAGGTGAAGAACTCCGGCCGCACCGACATCCGCCGCCTGCGCGGGCAGGTGTTCACGGCGGGCGTGGACTTCGACGAGATCTACGACGTCGTGCGCATCGCCAACCTGCATTTCTGGCCCTTCTGGTCGGCCAACGACCATGTGGTGCGCTGGCAGCAGAACAATGGCGACGCGATGATCTTCCGGCGCGTGGACGGCGTGTTCGTGGACCAGTCCTTCGTGCTCGGCCACCGCAGCATGTTCCGCTTCTCCTCCTCCGCGGCCGGCTACACGCAGAAGTTCTCGATCGGCCAGGCCTATGCGGACTTCGTGAAGCACGGCGTGCTGATCGAGGCCGCCGGCACCGACGGGCAGATCGACTCCATGACGGTGCAGTGCGAGATCTTCAACGCCGGCGGCGCGCCGGTGCCGGGCTCGATCGGTTTCCACGTCAACGCCCCCTCCTGCAATGTGCAGGTGGGCAGCCTGCGGATCGACGACGCCGAGGACAATGCGATCCGCATCGAGCAGCATTCCAACCGGCTCGACATCGGCGCGCTGCGCGTCGTGAACTTCAACCTGCGCAGCAACGGCGCGGCGGCGATCCACTTGGCGCACGCGGCCTCGGGCGTCCCGAACCGGGTGAATCTCGGCAGCAAGCCGCTGCTGGAGACGCCGGTGATGGGGCCGCTCTTCAACGCCGGCAGCAATGGCTCGGTGGGCGTGCTCGCCCCGGCGGGCGAGGCGGCGCGGCCCGGCATCGCCGTCGGCGCGGCGGAGACGGGCTTCTTCCAGCCCGCCGCGAACACCCTGGCCGCCAGCGCGGGCGGCGCCGAAGTCCTGCGCGCCGGCGCCGGCAGCCTCTCGCTCGGCGGCGCCCAGGGCGCCCATGGCTTCGAGGTGATCACGCCCGGCGGCAGCCTCAACCGCATGGTGGCCATCGGCGGCGTGACGGGCGCCCCAGGCCGGGCGGGATGGGCGGTCTCCGGCGGGGATGCGAACATCGACGCGGTGATAGGCCAGCCCAAGGGCACCGGTGCTCTGCTCGCGCAGTTCCCCGACAACGCCGTCGCGGGCGGCAACGCGCGCGGCGCGAACGCGGTGGACCTGCAGACCACGCGCAGCGCCGCGACGCAGGTCGCTTCCGGGCAGAACGCGGCGGTCTGCGGCGGCAACGGGAACACCGCCTCCGGCGTCGAGTCGGTGGTCGGGGGCGGCAACGGCAACACCGCCTCAGGCGCGCGCGCCAACGTGGCGGGCGGCATGCAGAACACGGCGGATGGCCTGCAGTCCTGGGTGCCGGGCGGCCTCCAGGCCAGCGCGCGCGGCCATCACGGGCGCGGCGCCTGGTCCGCCGGCCGCTTCGGCAGCAGCGGCAGCGACGCGCAGGCGGGCGAGTTCGTCCTGCGCGCCAGCGCGACGGACGCGACACCGACGCGCCTGACCAGCAACGGCGCGGCGCCGAGCGCCTCCAACACCGTGAACCTGCCCAACAACGGCGCCTACCGCCTCAAGCTCCTGGTCGTCGCGCAGCAGACCGGCGGCGGCGCCGGCAGCGCGGGCGACTGCGCCTCCTGGGAGTGCGACGTGCTGATCAAGCGCGGCGCGAACGCTGCCGCCACCGCCCTCGTGGGCGGACGCAGCTTCAACAACACCCCGGCCATCGCCGCCATCACCGCCGGCACGCCCTTCGGCCCCGGCATGCGCGACGCGGCCGCCGCCGGCTGGACCCTGACGCTCGCCGCCGACACGACGAATGGCGGCCTCGCCGTCACCGGCACGGGCGAGGCGAACAAGACCATCCGCTGGGTGGCGCGGGTGATGAGCGTCGAAGTCACCGCCTGACCCCTCTCCTCCCTCCCTCATCCACGGAGCAGACCATGGCCCTCCTCAAGCCCATCGAGATGCGCGAGACGGGTGTCACCGTCGCCTACTGGCGCCTCACCCACCTGCAGATGGACTGCGTCGCGCGCATGCTCGAGGCGCAGCTCCACGGCTACCGCGACGAGGCGGCGCGCCGGGCGGGGCTGAACCCCATCCACCGCCTCTCCTTCCGCTTCCCCACCGGCGGCTTCCCGGAGCCCGCGGCGATCGCGCTGGCCGAGGTGTACGCCGCCATCCGCACCGCCCCGGACGGGTTCGACGAGACCGGCGCGCCGCGCCCGCCGCTCTTCGCCGACGCCACCGACATCTGACCTCCCGCCACCGAAGGATCCGCACCCCATGAGCTCCCTCACCGACCACGGCCGCAACATCCTCGCCCGCGCCCTGTGCGGCCGGCTCCCCGCCCTGCCCAACGCCGTCTTCCTCGGCCTGGGCACCGGCGGCAGCGTGGCCTCCGGCCTCTCGGGCGAGCCGGTGGGCAACGGCTATGCGCGTCAGCGCGTGGTGTTCACCGGCACCGGCGTGCAGCAGAACGCCGAGGCGGTGCGCTTCACCTTCACCGGCGCGGTGGGCACGCTCACGCATGTCGGGCTGTTCGACGCGGCCTCGGGCGGGAACGCGCTCACCTGGTCGGCGCTGACGCAGAGCGCGACGGTCAACGGGCCCGGCACCGTCACCATCAACCCTGGCGCCCTGACCATCACCGGAAGCTGAGGCGCCCGGGCCCGCCCCGCCCGCCGGGGTGGGCCCGCGCCGGCGAACACATGACGATTCCGAGTGTCAGCCCCTTCATTCACCGAGGTTGAAACTCGGGGAAGCCTGGGCCTATCCTCTTCCCAAAGAGGGAGGCTCAGGTTCCGTGAACCCCTTGGACACCGCGCGCTGGTCCACGAGCGACTCCCGGCCGCAAGACCCCTGCGTGGGCTGTGCCAGCAAGCGCTTCGGCATCTGCCTGCCGCTCGACGCCCAGGCGCTCGACGATCTCTCGGGCGATTCGGACCGCCACGCCCTGCCCGCCAAGTCGGTGCTCTTCCGAGAGGGCGACCCTGCGACGCGCGCCTTCAGCCTGCTGGAGGGCACGGTGAAGCTCTCGCGCCTGCTGCCCGATGGCCGGCAGCAGGTGGTCGGCTTCCGCTTCAAGGGAGATCTTCTGGGCTACACCGCCGGCAAGACCTATCCCTTCGACGCCGAACTCCTCACCCCCGGACAGTTCTGCCGCATCGAGCGCACCCGGCTCGATGCGCTATTGCGCCGCTATCCGGCGCTGGAGCGTCGGATGCTCGACATGTGCCTGGGCGAGCTCGCCGCCACGCAGGAGCATCTCGTCACCGTCGCCCGCCGCTCGGCCGAGGCGCGGGTGGCCGCCTTCCTGATCGGCCTCGCCGAGGCGCACCGGCGACGCGGGCTGCCGAGCGGCGACCTGCCCATGCCGATGACCCGCAGCGACATCGGCGACTTCCTCGGCCTGACACTGGAAACCGTCAGCCGCACCTTCACCGCCTTCAAGCGGCATGGCTGGATCGCCGAACCGGGCGGGCAGAAGCTGCGCCTCCTCGACCTGCCGGCGCTGCAGCAGCTCTGCGCCGGCGAACACGAGGCGCTCTGATACGGCGAGGCACAGCCTCGCCCGCTTGACCGCGCGGCGCGCCCCGCGCGATGACGTGGCCGCGCGCCGCACGGAAGCGGCGGGGCCAGCGAGGAGAGGCGCGAAGACGATCATGCGGCGCGGCGGCACAGGGCGGGCAGGGCCCGGTGGCGGCCAAAAGGAGAGAACG
>JBKBSR010000452.1:0-2002 GCA_046291055.1 Roseococcus sp. | reverse complement strand
CATCCAGGGCCGCGAGGTCGAGGCCTATCTCGGCGTCGTCTTCGGCGATGCGGTGCTGGGCGTGAACCTGTTCAAGGACCTGCTCGGCGGGCTGCGCGACATCGTGGGCGGCCGCTCCGGCGCCTATGAGCGCGAGCTCGGCGCGGCGCGGGACACGGCGATGACCAACCTCACCCAGCAGGCCCTGGCGCTGGGTGCGGACGCCATCCTCGGCATCGACATCGACTACGAGGTGCTTGGCTCGAACAACGGCATGCTGATGGTCACCGCCTCGGGCACCGCTGTCCGCCTCAAGCCGCTGGCGGCCGATCCGGGCGCGAGCCCCTGGGCGCGGCCCGCCGGGTGATCGCCGAGGCCAAGGCCGCGCTGCGCCGCGACGCGCTGGCCCGGCGCGAGGCCTGCGACCCGGCGCTGGGCGTGCGGCTGGCCGAGGTAGTGCTGCGGGATGCCCCGCCCCCGCCCGGCGCGCTGGTGGCCGGCTTCTGGCCCATGGGGCGCGAGATCGACACGCGGCCGCTGCTGCTGGCGCTGCACGCGCGCGGCCACCGCCTGGCCCTGCCGGTCACGCCGCCGCGCGGCCGGCCGCTCGGCTTCCGCGCCTGGGCCCCGGGCGAGCCGCTCGCGCCCGCCCGCTTCGGCACGCTGGAGCCCGCCGCGGGCGAAGCCGTCACGCCCGATGTCCTGCTCGTGCCGCTGCTTGCCTTCGACCGCACGGGCGCGCGGCTGGGCTATGGCGGGGGGTATTACGACCGCACCCTCGCCGCGCTGCCGCTTGCCGAGCGGCTCGGCCTCGCCTACGCGGCGCAGGAGGTGCCGGCGGTGCCGGCCGGGCCG
Source organism: Roseococcus sp. (assembly GCA_046291055.1). Lineage (GTDB taxonomy): Bacteria > Pseudomonadota > Alphaproteobacteria > Acetobacterales > Acetobacteraceae > Roseococcus. Next base: position 1,168 of record JBKBSR010000452.1, on the reverse strand, counting down.
GAGGATGTGCGGCTGCCGGCCATCGCCACGGAGAACGGGGTGATCCGTATTTGAGAATCCTCTTCCTCGGCGATGTGGTGGGCCGCGCGGGGCGCGATGCGCTCTGCCGCGAACTGCCCGGGCTGCGCGCGCGCCTCGCGCTCGACCTCGTGGTGGTGAACGGGGAGAACGCCTCGCACGGCTTCGGCCTCGCGCCCGAGATGGCGCGCGCCTTCCTCGCCGCCGGGGCGGACGTGATCACGCTGGGCAACCACGCCTGGGACCGCAAGGAGATCATCCCCTTCCTGGAGGAGGAGCGGCGGGTGATCCGCCCCATCAACTTCCCCCCCGGCACGCCCGGCCAGGGCGCGGTGGTGGTGGAGGTGCCGGGCAACCGCCGCGCGCTGGTGATCAACGCCATGGGCCGGCTGTTCATGGAGGCGCTGGACGACCCCTTCCGCGCCGTGCAGGCGGAGCTCGCGAAGCACCGCCTTGGCCAGACCATCCACGCCGCCCTCATCGACCTGCACGCCGAGGCGACCAGCGAAAAGCAGGCCTTCGCCCATTCCTTCGACGGGATGGCGAGCCTCGTCATCGGCACCCACACCCATGTGCCGACGGCCGACCACCAGATCCTGCCCGGCGGCACCGCCTATCAGAGCGACGCCGGCATGTGCGGCGACTACGACAGCGTGATCGGCATGCAGAAGGGCAGCGCGGCACTGCGCTTCTGGCGCAAGATGCCGGGCGAGCGCCTGGCGCCGGCCGAGGGCGAGGCCACGCTCTGCGGCCTCTTCGTCGAGACGCAGGACGCGACGGGGATGGCGCGGCGCGTCGCGCCCTTGCGCCTGGGCGGGCGGCTCTCGCAGGTGATGCCGGAGGGATGAGGCCAGCGCCCAGGCGCTGGGCAGGCACCGCCGGGCGCTGACGCCGCCCCGTGCAGAGCCTGCGCGGACGGCGCCTTTCGCCCGCGCGCGGAGGCTGGATTCAGCGCGCGGCCTGCGCGATGCCCAGCGCATGACGCCCCGCCGCTCCCTTCTCGCCCTGCCGCTGCTCGCGGCCCCCGCCCTCGCGCCCAGCCTCGCCTCGGCCCAGGCCGCCTGGCCCAACCGGCCGGTGCGCATCATCATTCCCTTTACCCCCGGCGGCGCTTCGGACCTCATCATGCGCCCGGTGGCGGAGCGGCTGG
>JBKBSR010000092.1:0-10243 GCA_046291055.1 Roseococcus sp. | reverse complement strand
CGCGGCGCGCATCGTCGAGGCGCCGCCGGGCAACCCCGCCACCAACCCCGCCGTGGTCGCCGCCTGCCGCGAGGAGATGGCCCGCCAGCTCGCCCGGCAGGACCGCGGGCAGATCCTGCGCGAGGACGAGCGCGACGTGCGGCTCGGCTCGGACACCACCGGCCCGCTCGGCTTCCGCGCGCCGCTCGACCGCATGGGCCGCGAGTTCCGCTACGAGCGCATGGTGGAGGAGTGCGTGCGCCTCAACACGCGGCAGAGCCAGGCGCAGCAGGCGCAGCCCGTGCCCGAACCGCCGCCCCCGCCGCCGCGCCGGGCCGGGCGGTAGCGGCCCGGGCGGCCCATGGCCGCCTTCGGCGCGCTGACCCGCGCCCTCTCCCACCGCGACGCGCGCATCTTCTTCGGCGCCAGCCTCACCGCCTGGACGGGGCTGTGGATGCACCGCATCGCCGTGATGTGGCTGGCCTGGGAGCTGACGCGCTCGGCCTTCTGGGTGGGGCTCGTCGCCTTCTGCGACCTCGCGCCCGCCGTGGTGTTCAGCCCCATCGCCGGGGCGGTGGCCGACCGGATGAACCGCGTGCGGCTGACCATGCTCGCCCAGGCCACCATCGGCGCCCAGGCGCTGGGCATCGCGGCCCTGACCTGGACGGGCGACATCACCATCCTCTCGCTGCTGGCCTTCGAGGTGGTGGGCGGCATCGCGGCGAGCTTCGCCCAGCCGGCGCGCCAGGCGCTGATGCCGGGCCTCGTGCCGCGCGCCGATCTGCCGGCGGCGGTGGCGGCGAACTCCCTCACCTTCAACGTGGCGCGCTTCCTCGGGCCCGCGCTGGCCGGGCCGATGATCGCGCTCGGCGGGGTGGTGCCCGTCATCCTCTGCAATGTGCTGGCCTATGCGGTGGCGACCGCCACCCTGCCCCTGCTGCGCCCCCACCCCGAGCATCTGCGCGGCCATGCGCCCGAGGCCTCGCTGCTGGCCGAGACGCTGGAGGGGTTCCGCTACGCCGCCGCGCATCCGGGCATCGGGCCGCTGCTCGCCTTCGCCGGCGCCTCCGCCATCCTGCTGCGCGGGGTGCAGGAGGTGCTGCCGCCCTATGTGGAGCGGCTGTTCGGCCAGGGGGCGGAGGGGCTCGCGCTGCTCACGGCCGCGATCGGCGTGGGCGCGCTGGCGGGCGGGCTCTGGGTGGCCGCGCGCGGGCGGCTCGCGGGGGTGACGCGGCTCGCGGTGGTGGGGGTGGCCTTGCAGGCGGCGGGCACGGCGGGCTTCGTGGCCACGGGCTTCTTCCCGCTGGCGGTGCTCTGCGGGGCGCTGTTCGGCGCCTGCGCCACCATCCATGGCATCAGCGTGCAGATGCTCTGCCAGTCCGCGGCGCTGACGAAGATGCGCGGGCGGACACTGGCGCTGTGGGGCCTGATCACGCGCGCCTGCCCGGCGCTGGGGGCGCTGCTGCTCGGCCTCACCGGCGAGTGGTTCGGCATGCGCGCGCCCACCTGGATCGCCGCGCTGTGCGCCTTCCTTTTGGCCGCCTGGGCCGTGACGCGGATGCGCCGCTGGGCCCGGCACCTCGAACACCCCGCAACATAGGGACAATGCGATGCTGAACTGCGCCATCGTAGGCATGGGCCGTTGGGGCCAGACGCTGGTGAACAGCGTGCACGGCCGCAACGAGAGCGGGCTGCGCTTCGTCGCCGGCTGCACCGGCCGGCCCGAGCGCGCTGCCGAATGGGCGGCCGAGAAGGGCATCCCGATCCTGCCCGACTACGCGGCGGTGCTGGCGCGGCCCGAGGTGCAGGCCGTGGTGCTCGCCACCCCGCACGGCCAGCACGCCGAGCAGGTGATCGCCGCCGCCCGCGCGGGAAAGCATGTGTTCGTGGAGAAGCCCTTCACCCTGAGCAAGGCCAGCGCCGAGGCCGCGGTGGCCGCCTGCCGGGCCGCGGGGGTGGTGATGGCGCTCGGCCACAACCGCCGCTTCCTGCCGGCCGTGGCCGCGATGAAGGCGATGCTGGCCGAAGGCAGGCTCGGCCGGCTGCTGCATGTCGAGGGGCAGTTCAGCGGCCCCGGCGCGCTGGCCTACAAGCCCGGCATGTGGCGGGCCGACCGCACCGAAAGCCCGCTCGGCGGCATGGGCGGCATGGGCATCCACATGGTGGACATGATCATCCACCTCGCCGGCCGCTTCCGCGACGTGCGGGTTGTCTCCAAGGCGCTGGTGAGCGAGACGATCGACGACACCACCGCCATGCTCGCCAATCTCGAGAACGGCGCCACCGTCACCTTCGCCACCCTGTCGCTGGCGCCGCGATTCTGGCGCGTGGGGCTGTTCGGCACAGGGGGCTATGCGGTGCTGCAGGGGCATGAGCAGCTCACCTTCTGCCCGCTGGACGGCGCGCCCGAGACCACGAGCTTCCCCGTGACCGACATCGAGCGCGCCGAGCTCGAGGCCTTCGCGCGCGCCGTGGCGGGCGGCCCGGCCTATCCCCTGCCGCCGGAGGAGGCGATCCATGGCGTGGCGGTGTTCGAGACGATGATCCACGCCGCCATCGCGGGCAGCGCCTGCGCCGTGCCGGCCTGACCCGCCGCCCGGGCGGCGGGCCGCGGCTTCCGCCCCCGCCGCGCCCGGGCTACACGCGCCCCGCCAACCCGCCCGAGGAGCAGACCCGGACCATGAGCAAGATCACCCGCACCGGCAGCAACCCGATCCTCTCCAGCGCCGTGGAGTATCACAACTTCGTCTTCCTCGCGGGCATCACCGCCGATGACCTGAGCCAGGACGTCACGGGCCAGACGCGCCAGGTCGTCGCCAAGATCGACGCGCTGCTGGAGGCGAACGGCACGGACAAGACGCGGCTGCTGCAGGCGCAGATCTGGCTGAAGGACATCCGCGACCGCGACGCCATGAACAAGGTGTGGGTGGAGTGGCTGGGCGAGGCCGGCCGCCCCGCGCGCGCCTGCGTGCAGGCGAACATGGCCGATCCGCGCCACCTCGTGGAAATCATGATCACCGCCTGCAAGTAACGTTCTCCGGCGGCGCAGCATCGCCGCCAGCAACGCGAGCGACGGCGCCCGGCTCTGTGCCGCGGCGCCGTTTTTCATGCCTGCGCCGCGGCGCCGACACTTGGGCCGCAGCGCGGGATGCTGGCCAGCCGGCGGCGTGTCTGGGCCGGGATCTGTTGCGGCAGAATCGCCACACTGTGACATTGCCCCATTGACGCCACAGTGTCAGGAATACGCGCCTATTTTCGCCCCCGCCACACCCTCGCTTCCGACGAATCACGCCGTATTGCGCCATGTGTCGGCTTTCGCGGTTGCCCACGCCCCCGCCCCGCCGATACGCAACCCGGGTCGCCGCGCGCTGTCTGCGCGGCCGGGGGTTCATCCAGGAGGGATCGGGCATGCGCCTCAAGGCGGCCGCTGTGACCGTGTGCGTTCTGATCGCCGGGGCCAGCCTCACGCCCCCCGCCCAGGCCACCCGGAGCGACGGCCGCGCCGAAGCGCGCACCACCCAGGCGCCCCGCGCCTCCGAGGCGCGCAACACCCAGGCCCGCCAGGTGCAGGCGCGCAGCCGCCCCGGCCATCCCGCCGCCATCTCCTGCGTGCCCTACGCCCGCGCGGTCACCGGCATGGAGATCTCCGGCAATGGCCGCGACTGGTGGCACAACGCCGCCGGCCGCTACGCCCGCGGGCGCCGGCCGGAGATCGGCTCCATCCTCGCCTTCCCCGCCTCTGGCGGCATGCGGGCGGGGCATGTGGCCGTGGTGTCGCGCATCCACCACAACCGCCTGATCGAGATCGACCACGCCAACTGGGGCGGGCCCGGCATCCGCCGCGGCCAGGTGATGCGCGGCGTGCAGGTGATGGATGTCTCGGACGACAATTCCTGGACGCGCGTGCGCGTGCAGGTGGGCTGGTCGGCCGAGAATTTCGGCCGCGAGTATCCGACCTACGGCTTCATCCACAACCGTCCCGCCAGCAGCTTCGCCGCCGAGGAGGATCTGGTGCGCCCCGTCTCCTACACCCGGCGCGAGGCGGTGCGTCCGGGTGCGCCCGCGGCCCGGCCGGCCCAGCCGCGGGCCAGCCAGACGCGCCCCGCCGCGCAGCGCCCCGCCCCGGTCCGCACCGCCAGCGCCGCGCGCTGAACCCCGGCCCCTTCCCTTTCGCGCAGCCCGCCGCCTAACCTCCCCGTCGAAGAGGGAGGAACCAGACCATGCACCGTCGCCAGATGCTGGCGCTCGCCGGCGCGTCCGCGCTCGCCGCCCCGGTCCTCGCCCAGGGCCAGTGGCAGCCCGACCGGCCCATCCGCATCGTCGTGCCCTTCCCCGCCGGCGGGGCCACGGATGTCTGGGCCCGCCTCGTCGCCGAGCCCATGGCCGAGATGCTGCGCGTGCCGGTGGTGATCGAGAATCGCTCGGGCGCCGCCTCCATCATCGGCTCGGACCTGGTGGCGAAATCCCCGCCCGACGGGCACACGCTGCTGTTCACCATCACGCCGCTGGTGCAGGCGCCCATCGTGCTGAACCAGCACCCCTATGACGTGGCGCGGGACTTCACGCCCATCGGCCAGATGGGCACCACCACCCTGCTGTTCATGTGCCGCGGCGAGTTCCCGGCGCGCAGCCTGCCCGAATTCATCGCCTTCGCCCGGCAGCAGGCCGCGGCCGGGCGGGGGCTCATCCTCGGCTCCTGGGCGGCGGGGTCCACCGCGCATGTCTTCGGCCTGGCCTTCAACAACCAGTTGAACCTCGGCATGACGCATGTGGCCTATCGCGGCGAAGCGCCGATGCTGGCCGCCTATCTCTCGCGCGAGGTGGATTGCGGCATCAACTCGCTGACCACCATGCGCGAGCACATCGCCTCCGGCCGGGTGCGGCCGCTCGCCGCGCTCGGCGATTCGCGGGCGGGCGGCATGCCCGAGGTGCCCACCTTCATCGAGCAGGGGGTGGAGATCGGCCGCGGCTGGTCGGGCTTCGCGGGGCTGCTCGGCCCGGCCGGCCTGCCGCCCGCGGTGCATACGCGGCTCGCCGAGGTGTTCCGCCTGACCATGGAGCGCCCGGCGCTGCGCCAGCGGCTGATCCAGCTCGACACCGACCCCGTCTGGCTCGGCCCGGAGGAGTTCGGCCGCGCCATCCTGCGCGTGCGGGAGAAGTGGATCGAGCTGACGCGGGGGATGGATTTGCAGTTGGGCTGAGTCCGGCCCACACGCTCTCCGCGGCAAGGCGGCCGGGACCCATGCGGGCGCACCCACAGGCCGGAGGGGGAAGGCCGCGTGCCTGCGCGAAGGCCCGCTTTCGCCCGCTACACCGGCCGCGGGCGGGCCAGCTCCGGCAGCACCAGCTTCCTCACCGCTGCCTCGCCCGCCGCCGCCAGGCGCTCGGGGCCGATGGCGGCCAGCGGGTCATCCGCGTTGCGCCAGGCCTTGTAGTCGTCGCTGTACTCCCAGCCCATCGCCTCGGCCAGCAGATGCACCCAGTTCGCCACCCGGATGCCGTGGTTCTTCTCCAGCCCCACCAGCTCGCGGTGGCAGGAGTGGAAGATGGTGACCAGCGTGTCCGCCCCCGTCTCGCGCAGCGCCGCAAGCAGGGCGCGCTGGTGGTCGGCCAGCGCGCCGGGGACATTGGCGAGGCCGAAGCACATGTAGCTGCCGCCGCGATAGCCGTGATCCGCATGCACCGCGCCCGGGATCATGCCGAGCAGCGCCGGGATGATGTCGTTCACCGGCGCCTCGGCGTGGAAGCCGATGTGCCGGTCCACCAGGAAGCGCGCCGTCACCGGGTGCTTGAGCAGCGGCGCGAGCACCTGCCGCCGCTCCCACAGCGCCTCGCTCAGGTGGCGGTGGTCGAAGCCCTTCTCCCTCGTCCGCCCCATGACGTCGTCGAGGTTCATGTGGCAGGACGGACACCAGGTGATCACCCGCTGCGCGCCGGATTCCGCGAACTTCTCCATCGTCCGGTTCGCCATGCCTTCCGCGATGCGCGGCGTGCTCTCCTTCGGGCTGCCGCAGCAGGCGCCGGGGCCGCCGATGGGGGCCGCGCCCACGCCCACCGCCGCCAGCATCCGCTGGCCGAGGCGGATGATCTCGCCGTGGCGCGTCATGTTGCAGCCGTACCAGAACAGCGTGTCGGGGCGGTCGGTCACAGCCATTCCTCCTGTTCCGTCGGGCTGAAGCCGAGCCGCGCGAAGGCCTTCACGCGCGACATCGCCTCCGAGGCGTCGCGCTTCGGCAGCACCCCCGTCTCGTTCGCACGCCATTTGGCCAGGCGCAGCATCAGGCGCGGGTTCACCGCCTCCGGGCAGGCCGCGTTGCAGGCGCCGCTGCGGGTGCAGGCGGCGATCCAGCCGCGCGCGGCCGCGCTGCCCTGCCCGCCCGCGAGCACCTCCAGCACGCCCTCCACCAGCGCGCTCGCCGCCACGCCCTGCGCGGCCTCGGCGTAGGGCAGCATGGGGCAGACCTCGGCGCAGCGGCCGCAGCGGGTGCAGGCGGCCAGCATGCGTGTCGTCTCGCTCTCCCGCAGCGCGGACCAGTCCGGGTGCGCTACCATCCGTTCACGCGCTCCCACACGGCGATCACCTCGCGCGATCCGTCCACCACATGATAGCGGTCGTGCGCCGCCGCCGTCAGGCAGGAATGGTTGGGGGCGATGCGCAGCCTCGCCCCCACCGGCAGGATGGGCGCGCCCGAGAGCTCGCCATGCTCCTGGTGCACGCGCGTGACGATGGGCTCGCCCGGCAGCGGCGCGCCGTCGAGGTCGAGGCCGAGCCCGAAGCCGTAGTCGCGCGGCGCCTTCTCCGTGCTGCGGTCCTTCGACAGCGCGAGCGCCCCGGCGTCGAGCAGCAGCGCCCCGCGCTCCGGCTTGCGGCCGATCACGCTGGCCAGCACCGTCAGCGCGATGTCGCGCATCGGGTGGGTGCCGATCTGCGCCTGGAACAGGTCGCCGAACATGTACACGCCCGCGCGCAGCTCCGTGACGCCGGCCAGAGAGCGCGCATGCAGGCCGGTGGGCGAGGAGCCGAGGCTCACGATGTCCACGCGAAGGCCGGCTTCGCGCAGCGCCTCGGCGGCATTGACGGCGCCCGCGCGCTCCTCCTCGGCGATCCGCGCCATCTCCTCCGCGCTGCGCCCGGCGTAGGAGTGGCCGGCATGGGTCAGCACGCCGCGCAGCTTGGGCCCCAGCGCGCGCGCCACCGCGAGCGCCTGCGCGGGGGGCACCCCGCCGCGCCCCTCGCCCACATCCACCTCGACCAGGGCGGGCGTCTCGCCCGGATGGGCGGCGATGGCGGCGGCGCAGGCCACATCGTCGGTGATCACCTTCACCGCCGCCCCCGCGGCGTTCAGCGCCGCCACCTGATCCAGCTTCTGCGGCGTGATGCCCACGGCGTAGACCTGGTCGCGCCAGCCGGCCTCGGCGAAATAACGCGCCTCGGCCAGGGTGCTGACGGTGATGGGCCCATGGCCGGGTGCGGCGAGTTCCGCCACGGCGCGGGATTTCGCCGTCTTGAGATGCGGGCGCAGCCGCACCCCGGGGTGGCGGGCCATCGCCGCCTCCATGCGCGCGAGATTGCGCCGCAGCGCCCCGAGATCGAGCACGAGGCAGGGGGTGGGCAGATCGTCGAGCGTCATGGCCAGCTTGTCTCCGGATCCAGCGGCAGCACCGGCCGGGGCAGGCGCGTCCAGTCGAAGCGCGAGAGGATGGGCGAGGTGAGGCCCGGCGCGTCCACCTCCACGATGCGCGCCGCGTCGAAGAACTCGTCGAAGCCGCCGCGGAAATGCCCGCGCGACTTCACCACCACGCAGCGCGCCTGCGCGATGTCGATGCCGAGATGTTCCAGGAAGGCCGGGTCCGCGCATTGGGTGCGGCCCTCGATCGCCACCGCCTCGATGCCGCCCAGGCGCAGCCGCGCGCTGCGGCCGAGCTGCATGGCGGTGCCCGCGAAGATGCCGCGCCGGCCCGTCACGCGCCCGTCCGAGAGCGCGATCACCTCCGCCTCCGCCGCGAAGGGGCGGGCGAAGGGGTCCTGCCCCGCGTCGCGGTTGAAGCGCGCCTCGAAGCGCGCGCCGAGGCCGCGCTCATGCGCCTCGCGGGCGAGTTGCGGATCGTGGATCAGGCCGAACACCGCGCCCTGCACGCCGGCGCGGTGGAAGGCCTCCAGGATCCACATGGTGTTGCCGCGCCCGCCGCCGCCCGGATTGTCCGCCACATCGGCGAAGGCGAGCGGCGCCGTGCTTTGCTTCGCGCGCCGCACCGCCTCCTCGAGCGGCGTCAGCCGCGCCACGAAGCGGTCCCGCCGCGCCCAGGCGGCCTCGGCCAGCTCCTCGGCCAGGCGATCGGCCACGCCCTGGCGCGTCGCCGTCACCACCGCGCACATGCCGTTGAAGGGCGTGTCGCTGTAGGCGAAGCCGCCCATCACCGAGACGTTCACGATGCGCGAATCCTCGGCGGCGCGCCGCTGGCCGAGGGCGATCACCTCCGCATAGGGCCCCTCGGCGGTGAGCAGGGACACGGTGGGCGCCACGATGGGCAGCCGGCGATGCGCGCGTACGAATCGCTCGCCCGCCATCAGCCGGCGCAGGAGCTGCGCGCATTCGGCGCCCCGCGCGCGCATGTCGAGGTGCGGGTTGGTGCGGTAGCCCACGAAGGCGTCGTTCAGCGCCACGTTCGCGTCGCTGACATTGGCGTGCAGGTCGTAGGAGCAGACGAAGGGCACCTCGCCCAGCTCGGCGCGCACCAGCGCCTGCAGCGCGCCCTCCGGGTCGTCGAGGCGCGTGGTCAGCCCCGCGCCGTGCAGCACGGCATAGACGCCCTCCACCCGGGCGCGCAGCAGCCTGAGGCCGGCCTGCCATTCGGCCATCAGCCGCTCGAAGAAGGCGTGGTCCACCGGCCCGTTCGGCTCGGCCATGGCGAGCAGGATCGGCTTGGGTTCCCAGGGGCCGGCGGCGTCCATCTCCGCCACGAAGCCCGGCATCTCGCCCAGCGCCCGCGGTGCGGGGCCGCGCGCATCGGCGAGGATGGCGGGGCCGCGCAGCAGGCAGCGCTGGGCGAAATCGGCCTCCCTGGCCACGGGCGCGAAGCGGTTGCACTCGATGGAGAAGCCCAGCAGGGCGACGCGCGGCGGGGTCACAGCGCCACCCCCAGCATCTCCGCATAGCGCGGCGTGGCCTTGAGGCCCGTACCGGTCAGCACCACCACGCTCGTCTCGCCCGCGCCGATGCGCCCCGCTGCGAGCAGCTTGCCGAAGGCGGCCGCGGCCTGGGCGCAGGTGGGCTCCACATAGACGCCGCGGCGGGCGAGGGTCAGCGCGGCATCCGCGATCTCCTCCTCGCTCAGCAGCACCGCGCCCCCTTCGGATTCGCGCAGCGCGGCGAGGCATTCGGGCAGGCGCAGCGGCTGGGCGATGGCGGTGCCCTCGGCGATGGTGGGCCGTGCGGGGGCGGGCGGCAGGCCGAGGGCGGCGCGCGCGATGGGGCCGCAGTTCGCCGGCTGCGCGGCGAAGAGGCGCGGCAGCCGCGCGATCTGCCCCGCGCGCAGCAGCTCGCCGAAGCCGATGGCGCAGCCCAGCACATTGGAGCCCGCGCCGCAGGGGATGATCACGTTGTCCGGCGCGCGGAAGCCCAGATCCTCCCACAGCTCATAGGCGAGCGTCTTGGTGCCCTGCAGGAAGAAAGGGTGCCAGTTGTGGCTGGCGTAGAAGATGCGCTCCGCCTCGCGCTCGGCGGCCTCGGCGCAATCCTGCCGCGTGCCGGGCACGAGGGTGATGGCGGCCCCCGCCGCGCGGCTCTGCACCGTCTTGGCGGGCGAGGTGCTCGCGGGCACGAAGATTCTGGCCTCCATCCCGCCCGCGGCGGCATAGGCGGCGATGGCCGCGCCGCCATTGCCCGAGGAATCCTCCAGCACCGCGCGCACCCCCTGCGCGCGCAGCAGCGAGAGCATCACCGAGGCGCCGCGGTCCTTGAAGCTGCCGGTGGGCATGAACCACTCGCATTTCAGCAGCGCCGTGCCGCCGCCCAGAGCCATCTCGACCAGCGGCGTGCATCCCTCGCCCATGCTGATGGGCGCGGCGGGCAGGAAGGGAAGTGCCGCGGCATAGCGCCAGAGGCTGCGCAGGCCGCTGGCGATGTCCGCCCGCCCGATGCCGGGCAGGTCGGTCAGCAGCAGGGGCGCGCGGTCATCGCCGCACCAGCGGGGCGCATCGAGCGGCCAGGTGCGGCCCGTGCGGGGGTCGAGATAGGCGGTCATGGGCGGCGAGGGTTGCGCG
>JBKBSR010000451.1:0-2008 GCA_046291055.1 Roseococcus sp. | reverse complement strand
CGCGGTAGCGCAGCGTGGCGCCCAGCACGAAGGGGTTGATGTCCGCCCGCGCGCGGATCGCGCCGCTGTTCACGCTCACGTCCGGCTGCATCAGGATCCACTTGAGGTCGAGGTTCGCCACCCAGTTGGGCGCGATCTCGTAGTTGAAGCCGATGGAGGGCGCGACGCCCACGGTGGGATCGAGCCGCACGCGGTTCACCACGCCGGGGGCGCCGCCGCCATTGCCGTAGAACCAGGTGACGTTGAGGCCGAGGCCCACATAGGGGCTGAAGCGCGCCGTCGGCATCGGGTGGTATTGCACCGTCAGCGTCGGCGGCAGCGCCCAGACATGGCCGAGGCTCACGTTCCCGAGCGCGGAGTTGCGCACCCGGACATTGTGCTGCGTGGTCGCCGCGATCAGGTTGGCCGAGAGGTTTGGGGTGAAGAAATAGGTGAAGTCGAGCAGCGGGCTCGCGCTGTTGCTCGCCTCCGGCGTCCCGCCGATCACGCCCACGCGGCCCCCGTTGGTCGGCAGCACGCCCACGGCGCCGAAGCCCACCATCAGGTCGCCCGCCCGCAGCCCGCGCACCTCCTGCGCGGAGGCGAGGCCGGTGGTCGCCAGCAGCGCCGCCCCGGCCAGGATCCCCAGTGTACGCATGTCGAAACTCCCTCACGCGGCTGAGCGCCGCCACGCAGGGCCTAGGCGCGGACGCACCGCGCGGCCTTGACCTGAATCAAGGGTTTGGGCGCTTCGCGCGGCCCTGTGGCGCGCGCGCCGCGCCTATTCCGCGCGGATGTTCGCCGCGCGCACCACCTCGCGCCAGCGCGCCACTTCCGCCTCCTGGAAGCGGCGGAACTCGGCCGCGCTGGAGGCCACCACGTCGAAGCCGATGGCGGAGAGGCGCTGCACGCTCTCGGGGTGCTGCAGCGCCTCGCGGCAGATCGTCTCGAGCCGCGCAAGGATGGGGGCGGGCACCGCCGCGGGCGCCATCACCGCCTGCCAGGAGGTGACGACGAACTCCGAGAGCCCCGCCTCGATGGCGGTGGGCGCCTCGGGGATGGTCGGGTGGCGGCGAGCGCTGGTGACAAGGATGGGCCGCAGCCGCCCGGCGGCGATGTGCGGCGCGACCGTGCCGAGGTTCTGGAAGGTGAGCTGCACATCCCCCGCGATCAGCGCCGTGGCCGCCGCGGCGCCGCCCTGATAGGGCACATGCGTCGCCTCGGTGTTCGTGCGCAGCTTGAACAGCTCCATGGTCAGATGCTCGGAGGAGCCGACGCCGGAGGTGGAATAGCTCGCCCGCGCGCCGTTCTCGCGCAGCCAGGCCAGCGTGCCGGGCACGTCGGTCGCGGGCATGCGCTGGGGGTTCGCCACCAGCACGTTCGGCGTCGTCACGGCGAGGGTGACGGGCGCGAAGTCGCGCAGCGCGTCGTAGCCCAGGTTGGGCCGCAGCGCCTGGTTGATGGCGAAGACGCCGATGGAGCCCGTCATCAGCGTGTGCCCGTCCGGCGCGGCGCGGGCCAGCGCCTGGGCGGCCACCGCGCCGTTCGCCCCGGGCCGGTTCTCGGCCACCATGGGCTGGCCGAGCGCGGCCCCCGCGCGCGCCGCGATCAGCCGCCCCGTGATGTCCGAGGGGCCGCCCGCGACGAAGGGGATGAGCATGGTCACGGGCCGCGTCGGCCAGTCCTGAGACTGGGCGCGCAGCGTGCGCGGGGCGAGCAGCAGGGCAGGGGCGGCCAGCAGGGCTCGGCGCGGCGTGGTCATGGACGTTCTCCTCCGTTCGGCCCGGCCATGCTGGACCGGCGCGCGGCCCGCGCGAAGCGCCATCTTCCACCCGGCGCCTTCACCGCCTCCATCGCCGCCCAGAACCCGCCCATGGCGCCCAGCACCATCGCCCAGTCCAGCAGGCCCATAGGCGCGGTGCGGAACAGCGCCTGGAAGGGGGGCGCGTAGGTGAAGGCGAGCTGCAGCAGCACGACGAGCCCCACCCCCGCCCAGACCGCGCGCGTGCCGGCAAGCGGGGCGGGGCTG
>JBKBSR010000091.1:0-10310 GCA_046291055.1 Roseococcus sp. | reverse complement strand
TTCGCCGCGCCGCTCGCGGCGAACGACATGGCCGGAACCCGCCGCGCGGCCTGACCGGGCCGCCCGGTCGCTTCCGCCCCGCGCCGGGTGCATGACGGACCCGGCGCGGCCTTCCCTTGCGCAGCGCGGACCATGACGGTCCGATAGCGGTGCATGAGCCGCTGCGCCCCCTCCCCCCGCGCGATCCTCTGGATCGCCATCCTCTCCGCGGCGGCGACGGCCAGCCTGGCCATGGGCATCCGGCAGACCTACGGGCTGCTGCTGCTGCCCCTTGCGGCGGAGGAGGGCGTGGCGCCCTGGGCCTTCGGCCTTGCGGTGGCGCTGCACAACCTCGTCTGGGGCCTCGCCCAGCCTGCCTCGGGCGCCATGGCGGACAAGCACGGCTCCGGCCGCGTGATGGCCATGGGTGGCGTCTTCTACGCGCTGGGCTGCGGCCTGCCGGCGCTGTGGCCTTCCAACGCCGCCGTGCTGCTCGGCATCGGGCTGTTTTCCGGCATAGGGGTGGCCTGCGCGGGCACGGGGCTCGCGCTCGCCGCCATCGGCCGCCTCGCGCCGCCCGGGAAGCGGGGCGAATACATCGGCATCGCGAGCGCGGGCGGCTCGCTCGGTCAGGCGGCCATGGTGCCCCTGACCTTCTCCGCCATCGGCTGGTTCGGGGCGAGCGGGGCGCTCGCGCTGCTCGCGCTCTCGGCGCTGATCGTCGTGCCGGTGGCGCGCAACATCGAATGGCGCGCCGCGCCGCGCAGCGGGCCGCCGGCCGCGGGGCTCGCCGGGCTGCCGGCGCTGGCGCGGCGCGCGCTGGCCGATCGCGACTTCGCGCTGCTGACCGGCGGCTTCTTCGCCTGCGGCTTCCAGCTCGCCTTCCTCACCACGCATCTGCCCTCGCACCTCTCGCTGTGCGGGCTGCCGGAGGGGCTCGGGATGACGGCGCTGATGCTGATCGGGCTGTTCAACATCCCCGGTTCCTGGGCCTGCGGCTGGCTCTCCTCGCGCGTGAAGCCGGAGGCGGCGCTGGGCTTCATCTACCTGCTGCGCACGGTGGCCATCGCGCTGTTCGCCGCCGCCACGCCCACCGAGTGGGGCACCATGCTGTTCGCGGCCGTGATGGGCTTCGTCTGGCTCGGCACCGTGCCGCTGACGAGTGCGGCCATCGCGCGGCGCTTCGGCGTGGGCGATCTCGGCGCGCTCTACGGGGTCTGCTTCTTCAGCCACCAGATCGGCGGCTTCCTGGGTGCGGGCGCGGGGGCGCTGCTGTTCTCGGCGGTGGGCAGCTACGCGGCCTTCTGGCCGGTGATGGTGGCGGTGGGCCTCACCGCCTCGGTGCTCAACTGGATGACCAGGGCGCCGGGGGCGCGGCCCGCAGCCGCCTGATCAGGCCGCCGCGCGCGTGCCGTAGCCCTTCGGGTTCGCCGCGTGCCAGTTCCAGGCGCTGCGCACGATCTCGTCCAGCGCCGCGTGGCGCGGCGCCCAGCCCGTCTCGGCGCGCAGCTTCGCCGAGGAGGCGACGAGGACCGGCGGATCGCCCGGCCGGCGCGGCCCGTTCTCATGCGGCACCGGCCGGCCGCTGACGCGCTCCACGGCCGCCATCACCTCGCGCACCGAATGTCCGGCGCCATTGCCGATGTTGTAGCGCACCGAACCCTGCTCGAGCCGCGGCAGCACGGCGATGTGCGCGGCTGCGAGGTCCGTCACATGCACGTAGTCGCGCACCGCCGTGCCGTCCTGCGTGGCGTAGTCGGTGCCGAAGACATGCAGCGGCGGCAACTCGCCCAGCGTGGCGAGGATGGCGCGGGGGATCAGGTGGGTCTCGGGCTCGTGGTCCTCGCCGGCGCGGCCGGCCGGATCCGCCCCCGCGGCGTTGAAGTAGCGCAGGCTGGCCGAGCGCAGCCCATAGGCCCCTTCGGCCCAGGCCAGCGCCTGCTCCACCATCAGCTTGGATAGGCCATAGGGGTTCACGGGGGTGGTCGGCGCTTCCTCGGTGATGGGCACGCTCCGGGGCACGCCGAACACGGCGGCGGTGGAGGAGAGCACGAATTTCCGGCAGCCGGCGCGCACCGCCGTCTCGGCCAGGGACAGCGAGTTCGAGACGTTCTCGCGGCAATAGCGCAGCGGATCCTTCATGCTCTCGCCGACCAGCGAGAGCGCGGCCATGTGGAAGACCGCCTCGAACCGCCAGGCGGCGAACACCTCCTCCACCCGGCGGCGGTCGGCGAGGCTCGCCTGCACCAGCTCCGCCGCGGGCGGCACGGCGGCGCGGTGCCCCGTGCTGAAATCGTCGAGCACGACGACCTCATGCCCCGCATCGAGCAGGGCGAGCGCCACATGGCTGCCGACATAGCCGGCCCCGCCGGTCACCAGGAAACGCGACATGCGCTGATCACTCCGATGGACCGCATCTAGCCACGGATTGTGGCGCGATTCCGTTGCCTTCCCGCCAGGAAGCCGGCGCGCGCCACCGCCAGCCGGTCCATCACGCCGCGCCGCGCCTGACGCCCGCGCGCCAGCCGCGCGAGATCCCGCCGCGCGAGGACGAGCGGCAGGGCGGCGGCGATGGCCGCGCCCGGCAACGCCGAGAGATCGGGCGCGGGGGGGGCGGCAGCCGCGAGAGCGCGGATCGCGGCCCCGAGCCGGGCGGGATCGGCGAGGGCGGCCGCGGGCTCCACCGCATCGGCCGGCAGCAGGCAGCGCCCCCGGGCGGCCAGGAAAGGGGCGGCGCGCAGCACCCCCGCGAGCCCGTAGAGCATCCCCGCCTCCTGCAACGCGGGCAGCAGCGCCGCCGGCGCGCCGAGCGCCCGGCCCGCCGCCACGCACCACCCCCCGGCCGTGCCGCGCAGCCACGCGTGGAAGGCGGGGGTGGAGGGGAAGCCCTCCTCCTCCGCCTCGGCCTCGCGCGCCTCGGCCATGGCGATCAGGTCCGGCGCGTGCAGCGCGCCCGCGGCGATGGCGGCGTGCAGCGGCGCGGCCAGCTCGTGCGCGCGCGGAGGGAGGCCGGCGGCCGCCTCCTCCACCGCCTCGCGCCACCAGGTGAGGCGGATCAGCGCGGCGAGCGGGTTCGTCGCCACCTCCCGCGCGCGGGCGAGCTCGTGGTTGTAGGCGATGAGCAGGAACAGCGCCTCCCGCCGCGCGGGCGGGGCGAACAGGGCGCAGAGGAAACGGTCCGGATCGTGCCGGCGCGCGATCTCGCCGGGGCGGCTCAGCTCGGGCATCGCGGCGGGTCATGGGGGCGGGACGGCGCTTGCGCAAGCGGTTGACGCTGCGCGCGGCCCCGCCTTACCTCCCGCCCCGAACCATCCCGCGGGAGAGACGCGATGCCCTTCAGCCTTCCCCCCCTGCCCTACGCCACCGCCGCGCTGGCCGCCCAGGGCATGTGCCAGGAGACGCTCGAGCTCCATCACGGAAAGCACCACAACGCCTATGTCACGGCGCTGAACGGGCTGATCGAGAGCAAGGGCCTCGCCGGCAAGACGCTCGAGCAGATCGTGGCCGAGGCCGGCCGGGCCGGCGCCGAGGGCCTGCCCGTGCTGAACCAGGCCGGGCAGCACTGGAACCACATCCTGTTCTGGCAGGTGATGAGCCCCAATGGCGGCGGGGACAAGCTGCCCGCGAAGCTGGCGGCGAAGATCGACAGCGACCTCGGCGGGCTCGCCGCCTTCAAGGAGGCCTTCAAGCAGGCCGGCGTGACGCAGTTCGGCTCGGGCTGGTGCTGGCTGTTCATCCGGCCCGACGGCAAGCTCGCCGTCACCAAGACGCCCAACGGCGCGAACCCGATCAGCACCGGCGAGGGCACGCCGATCCTCGGCTGCGACGTGTGGGAGCACGCCTACTACCTCGACTTCCGCAACCTGCGGCCGAACTACCTGGAGAACTTCCTGAACAAGCTGGTGGACTGGGCCGTTGTCGAGAGCCTGATGGAGCAGGGCGGGCTGAAGAGCGGCCAGAGCGCCTGATACGGGCGGCTGCGGTGTTCGATACGGCCGGCCGGTTCGCCGGCCGTATCACGCATCCAGCATCTCCGCGTCCAGCTTCGCCGCGTTCTCCTGGATGAAGCGGAAGCGCAGCTCGGGGCGGCGGCCCATCAGCTCCTCGATGCGCTCGGCCGTCAGCGCCCGATCCTCGGGCGGCAGCACCACCTGCAGCAGGGTGCGCTTGCCCGGCGCCATGGTGGTCTCGCGCAGCAGGGCGGGCGGCATCTCGCCCAGGCCCTTGAAGCGGCTGACCTCGACCTTCTGACCCGGCTTGAAGTGGCGCTTCATCTGCCGCTCGCGGTCGGCGTCGTCCATCGCATAGACGCTCTTGCCGGCCGCCTGCAGGCGGTAGAGCGGCGGCTGGGCGAGGAAGAGCCTCCCCGCGCGCACCAGCTCCGGCAGCTCCTTGTAGAAGAAGGTCATCAGCAGGGCGGCGATGTGCGCGCCGTCCACGTCGGCATCCGTCATGATGACGATGCGGCCGTAGCGCAGCTTCGCGAGGTCGAACTTCTCGCCCACGCCGCAGCCCAGCGCCTCGATCAGGTCGCGCAGCTCCTGGTTCTGGCGCAGCTTCTCGGCGCTCGCCGAGGCGACGTTGAGGATCTTGCCGCGCAGCGGCAGCACCGCCTGGGTCTCGCGGTCGCGCGCCTGCTTGGCGCTGCCGCCCGCGCTGTCGCCCTCGACGAGGAAGAGCTCCGTCCCCTCCGCGCTCTCGCGCGCGCAGTCGGCGAGCTTGCCGGGCAGGCGCAGCTTGCGCGTGGCGCTCTTGCGGGGCGTCTCCTTCTCGGCGCGGCGGCGCAGCCGCTCCTCGGCCCGCTCGATGGCGAAGGCGAGGAGATTGTCCGCCATGGCCGGATGGCCGGCGAGCCAGTGGTCGAAGCGGTCGCGCAGCGCGCTCTCGACGAGGCGCTGGGCGTCGGGCGAGGTGAGCTTGTCCTTCGTCTGCCCCTGGAACTGCGGCTCGCGGATGAAGACGCTGAGCATGCCGGCGAGGCCGGCGAAGAGATCCTCGGCGGTGATGCTCGCCGCGCGCTTCTCCTTCTTCAGCTCGCCATAGCCGCGCAGGCCCTTCACGAGGGCGGCGCGCAGCCCGGCCTCGTGGGTGCCGCCCTGCGGCGTGGGGATGGTGTTGGCGTAGGTGGAGAGGAAGCCCTCGCCCTGTTCGAGCCAGGTGAGCGCCACCTCGCAGCGCCCGGCCCCGTTCGGGAAGTCGAGGCTCTCGACGAAGGGCTCGGGCACCACCGTCGCCTTGCCCTCGATCGCGGCGGCGAGGAAATCCGCGAGGCCGCCCGGGAAGTGCAGCGTCGCCTCGGCGGGCGTGTCGGTTCCCGCGACGAGCGCGGGGTCGCAGCGCCAGCGGATTTCCACGCCCTTGAACAGATAGGCCTTGGAGCGGCAGAGGCGGAACAGCCGCTCGGGGCGGAAGCGCTGGGCGCCGAAGATCTCGGGGTCCGGCTTGAAGCGGATCATCGTGCCGCGCCGGTTGCGCACCTCGCCCTCGCGCCGGAGCTTCGAGGTGGGCTTGCCGCGCGCATAGCTCTGACGGAACAGCGCACCGCCCCGCGCCACCTCCACCTCCAGCAGTTCCGAGAGCGCGTTCACCACCGAGGAGCCCACCCCGTGCAGCCCGCCCGAGGTGTCATAGGCCTTGCCGCTGAACTTGCCGCCCGAATGCAGCGTGGTGAGGATCACCTCCAGCGCCGAGAGCTTGGGGAACTTCGGGTGCGGATCGACCGGGATGCCGCGCCCGTTGTCACGGATGGAGAGCAGGTTGCCGGCCTCGAGCGTCACCTCGATGCGGTCGGCGTGGCCGGCCACCGCCTCGTCCATGGCGTTGTCGAGGATTTCGGCGGCCAGGTGGTGCAGCGCGGCCTCGTCCGTGCCGCCGATGTACATGCCGGGGCGACGGCGGACGGGCTCCAGCCCCTCCAGCACCTCGATGTCGGCGGCGGTGTAGGCGGCGGCGGGCCTGGCGCCCCCCTTGCCGAACAGGTCGTTCATGGGCGGGGCTTAGCCGCGCGGCCGAGTCCCCGGCAAGCGCTGCGCCGGCGGGGGCGCATTCGCGCGTGACAGGGCGGGCGGGCCGCGCGCATGCTCCGGGCCATGGCCGCCCGGCATGACAGCTTCGCGGCGTTCTGGCCGCATTACCTGCGCGAACATGCGCGCCTGCTCACGCGCCGCCTCCATGCGGCGGGGACGGGGCTCGGGCTGGCGCTGCTCCTGGCCGGGCTGATCCTCGGTCCCTGGTGGCTGGTGGTGCTGGGCGTCATCGCGGGCTACGGCCTCGCCTGGCTCTCGCATCTGCTGGTGGAGCGCAACCGGCCGGCCAGCTTCGCCTACCCGCTCTGGTCGCTGGTGGCGGATGTGCGCATGGCCTGGCTGATGCTCACCGGCGGGCTGGAGGCGGAGCTGCGCCGGGCGGGGGTGACAGAGCCGGGGGTCACACCGGAACATTGACGTAGCGCGCCGCCTCGGGCGGCCCCTCGCCCTCGTGGAAGGCGAGGGCGCGGGCGAGGATGGCCTTGTCCTCCTCGGTCATGCGCGAGGCTTCGCGCAGATGCTCGGCCCAGCTCTCCACGGTCCAGAGCTCCACCCAGCGTTCGGGGTGGGCCACATCCTCGTAGAGCCGCCAGACCAGGGCGCCCGCGCGCAGCCGCACGCGCCGGGCCCCGGCCATGGCGGCCAGGAACTCGGCGCGGCGGGCGGCGGGCACGCGATAGCGCACCACCTCCAGCACGCGGTTCTCCTCGCCATGGAGGAAGGCGCTGAGTTCGGAGGCCGCGGGCTCGGGCCGGGCCAGGGCGGCCTCGGGCGAAGGCGCGGGCGGCGCGGCCTCGCCGTCCAGCGAGGCGCGGCGCACCAGCAGCGCCGCCACCGCCCCGGCCGCGGCGAAGCCGGCCATGGCCCCCGGCACGCCGATCGCGCCCGCGAGCCAGCCCGCCCCCGCCGCCCCCGCCGCCAGCGCGCCGAAGAAGCTCATCTGGTAGATGCCGATGGCGCGCGCCCGCACCCAGGCGGGGGCGGCCATCTGCGCCGCCGCCTGCAGGGTGGAGGCGGCGCTGATCCAGGCCACCCCGTAGAGCACCATGCCGAGCCCGGCGAAGGCCCAGTGGTGCAGCAGCCCCATCACCGCCATCGCCAACGCGCCGAGCAGCGAGGACCAGAACACCATCCCCGAGCGGTCCGTCACGCGGCGCGCCGCCGGCAGCAGGAAGCCCGCCGCCACCGCCCCCACCCCCATGCCGCCGAGCAGCAGCCCGAAGGCCTCGGGCCCCAGGCCCAGCGTCTCGCGCACCAGCAGCGGCAAGAGCCCCCAGACGGCCGAGGAGAACAGGAAGAACACCACCGCGCGCAGGATGGCCCGGTGCATGGCGGGCGAGGCCAGCACGAAGCGCGCCCCCGCCCGCACCGCGGACCCGAAGGACTCCGGCGGGCCGCGCCGCCCCCCCTCCACCGCCTCGCGCCGCCAGGCGAGCAGCGCCCCCACCAGCACGAGCAGGCAGAGCGCGTTCACCAGGAAGGCGGCCTCCACGCCCGACCAGGCGATGATCAGCCCCCCTATGGCCGGCCCCACAGCGCGCGTCAGGTTGAAGCCGATGCCGTTCAGCGCGATGGCGCCCACCAGATCCTCGCGCGGCACGAGCTCGGGCGTGGTGGCGGCCCAGGCCGGGAAGGTCATGGCCAGCCCCGCCCCCAGCGCGAAGGTGAAGGCGACCAGCCCCCAGGGCCCGAGCCAGCCCGCCCAGGTGAACAGGCAGAGCAGCAGCGCCACCCCGCTCATCCAGAGCTGGGCGGCGATGAGGAAGAGCCGGCGGTCCAGGATGTCGGCCAGCGCCCCGGCCGGCAGGGCGAGCAGGAACACCGGCAGCAGCGAGGCCGCCTGAACGAGGCTCACCATCAGCGGCGAGGGATCGAGCCCCGTCATCAGCCAGCCCGCGGCCGTGTTCTGGATGAACAGCCCGATGTTGGAGGCGAGGTTGGCGAGCCAGAGCAGCCGGAAGGCCGGGTGGCGGAGCGGGGCGAGGGCGGCGGGGCGGCGCATCGCGGCGCAGCATGCCCCATCGGCGCGGGCTTGGCGCGGGTCACGGCGCGCGCCGCAGGCCGCCTCGACGGGCCCGCCCCGCGCGGCGAAGATGCGCGAGGCAAGGGAGGCCGGCGCGATGACGCTGTCGATCCGCAACGCCATCATCGTCACCGACGACGATGCCGGCACCCTGCATGTCGGCGGGGCCATCGCCGTCACGGGCCAGCGCATCGCGGCCGTGGGACCGGACGCGGAGATCGCCGCCCGCTGCCCGGGCGCGGCGGAGGCGGAGGGCGGCGGCCGCGCCGTCCTTGCCGGCACTGAACGGTCAAGGGCTCGGTGAGGGCGGGGGCGACGGCCGCGACACCAGCGAGACGAGGCGGCCGCGCCCGCCGAAGGTCACCCTCCGGCGCAGGGGAAGAAGCCCGTCACGGCCCGCGGGCGAGGAAGCCGCGGCCGCCGCCCGTCTGCGGGCGCTTGCGCCCCTGCTCGCCGCCGCGCCCGCCCGCAGGCTGGTGCCCGGCACGGGGCTGGTGCGGCTTGGCGTGGTGCCCGCCGCCGCGCTGCTCCTGCTGGCGCGGATGCTGCGCGCGCGGCTCGGCGCCGCGATGATCGCCATGCCGTGATTCGTGGGCGCGGGCCTCGTGGTGGCGCGGCTCATGCGCGCGCCCGCGCGGCTCCTGGCGCTGCGGCTGGCCGCCCCCATGGCCGCCCCCATGGCCACTCCGCTGGCCGCGCTGCGGCCGCTGGGGCGTCGCGCGGTCGTTCAGCGGGGCGCTGCGGTCGGCGCGCATGTCCTCGAGCGGGATGCGCTGGCGCGTGGTGCGCTCGATGGCGCGCAGAAGGCCGAGCTCGTCGGGCGCGACCAGCGCGATGGCCTCGCCCGAGGCCCCCGCGCGCGCGGTGCGGCCGATGCGGTGCACATAGGTCTCGGGCACTTCGGGCAGTTCGTGCTGGATCACGTGCGTCACCTCCGGCACGTCAATGCCGCGGGCGGCGATGTCGGTGGCCACCAGGATGGGCGCGCGGCCGGACTTGAACTCGGCCAGCGCCCGCTCGCGCTGGCTCTGGCCCTTGTTGCCGTGGATGGCGTTGGCGAAAAGCCCGTCCTGCTCCAGCGCCTTCACGATCTTGTCCGCGCCGTGCTTGGTGCGGGCGAAGACGAGGGTGCGCCCCACCCCCTCACCGCGCAGCAGGGCGGCGAGCGCGGCGCGCTTCTGCCCGCCCTCGAGCAGGATGGCGCGCTGGTTCACCCGCTCGGCCGTGGTGGCGACGGGCGTCACCTCCACGCGCGCAGGGTCGTTCAGCATCTCGGCGGCCAGCGAGGCGATGTCGGCCGGCATGGTGGCGCTGAAGAACAGCGTCAGCCGCTGCTTCGGCACCTGGCGGACGATCTGCCGCGCCGCGGGCAGGAAGCCGCGGTCCAGCATCTGGTCGGCCTCGTCGAGCACCAGCACCTCGGTCATGTCGAGGCGCGCGTGGCGCGTCTGCAGGTGGTCGATCAGCCGGCCCGGGGTGGCCACCAGCACGTCCACGCCGCGCGCCAGCGCCCGCTGCTGCGGCGCATGGCCCACGCCGCCGAAGACGGTGGCGATGGAGAGCGGCAGGTGCTTCGCGTAGGCCTTGAAGCTGTCGGCGATCTGGCTGGCGAGTTCGCGGGTGGGCGAGAGCACCAGCACGCGGCAACCGCCGCGCGCCACGCGGCCGGGCTGGCTGGCGAGGCGATGCAGGATGGGCAGGGCGAAGGCGGCGGTCTTGCCGGTGCCGGTCTGGGCGATGCCCAGCACGTCGCGCCCCGTCAGCGCCTGCGGGATGGCCTGGGCCTGGATCGGGGTGGGGGTGGTGTAGCCGGCCTCCTCCAGCGCCGCGAGGATGCGGGGATGGAGGCCGAGATCAGCGAAGGAGGTCATGCGTATTCCAATGGCGCGGCGCCGCCGGGCGGGCCGCGTGGGGTCAGGGTGGACACCCCGCGTGGCTGGGTTGATCCGGGAGAGCGTCCGAGGGAGCCCGGCAGTTCGGCTGCCAAGTGTCGCCCTGCGGCGAGGGCGCGGCGCCGCTCACGCGGCCGGGTCCGGGCGGGAACACCCCGCCAACGCCCCTCACATGGGCCATCGCGGCGCGTTCCGCAAGCGACATCCGCGTGACGGAACGCGGGGCAGGGTTGCGGGCGGATGCCGGCGGCCGCTGTCCTCGACTCGTGGGAAGGCGGCGCGGCCGCTGGTATGCCCTCGTTCCGGCACGCCGCCGCCTCGCCGGGCCCCAACGCGGCGCGACGCGTGGGGTGGCGCCAACCCGGCGTGCGCGATCCGCGCGGCATGTCA